>NZ_JBFUKD010000319.1:0-3999 GCF_056401005.1 Microvirga sp. P4_G7
ACATTGCCCGCCCGAGCCTCGCGAATGATCATTTCGAGCTGGCTGTTGGCCGAGACTTTCATCCCTGTCGCCTTCAATCCGTATTTCTTGCTGAACGCATTCGCGATATCGACGATCTTGCCGGTACTGTCGTAGACGGTGATCGGCGCTTCCTTCTTCGCGGCTTCGACAAGAGCCTGCACGTCCGGCCCTTCCTGCGCGATCGCGCCTGTTCCCGTCACCGCGAAAGGCAGAACGGCCGCGAGGGCCAGATGCCGCCAATTTGTCGATCTCATCCTCATTTCCGTTTCTCCCTCGTTCCGTTTCTTGTTCGACTTACGCCGCATTGCATTCGTCACGCGGCTTTTGCGGCCTCAGCGCTCGGTCGAAAATGTCGGACCGGCTGCCGTCCGTTCTGAAGACATGGAAATCTTCGGCTGCGAGCCAGAGTTTTCCTTGGGTTCCCACATTGGTTCGCGGCGGTTCGTGGGTCGTCATGAAGAGCGTTTTGCCCTCCCCACTCAGCTCGATGATCCAGCTTCCGCCCGTCGGCAGGATGCCGCTCACGCGAACCGGGCTCGCAAAGCTTCCTGGAGGCGGCGGCGATTGATCCGTCGCGAAACGGATCGCCTCGGGGCGCATCCCGACCGAGCCGATGTCGCTCGTCGGTCCTCGCGCGCCCAAGAACTCGAGTGCATTCGCCGTCATGCGGGATTGGGCGAACTCCTTGGCTTCCAGAATGTTGATCGGCGGACTGCCGACGAACTCGGCCACGAAGCGGTTTGCCGGTTGCTCATAGATATCGTTCGGTGAACCCATCTGCTGAAGCGTCCCGTCCTTCATCACGGCAATGGTGGTGGCGAGAGTCATCGCCTCCCATTGATCATGCGTGACGAAGACGATCGTCGTCTTGAACTCTTGGTGAATGCGCTTCAGTTCCGCGCGCATTTCGAGTCGCAACCGCGCATCGAGATTGGAAAGCGGTTCATCGAGAAGGAGAACACGCGGATTGACGGCGAGCATGCGCGCCAGTGCGACACGCTGTTGCTGCCCACCCGACAACTGCGAGGGGTATCGGTCGCGATATTGTTCGATGTCGAGCGCCCGCATGACGGCGGTGACGCGCTCCTCTCGCTCCGCCTTCGGCACCTTTCGCAAACGCAACCCGAAATCCGTGTTGCGCTCGATGGTGAGGTGCGGCCACAACGCATAACTCTGGAAGACGAGACCCATCTCTCGCTTCTCCGGTGGCACAAAAACACCCTCGCGCACCGAATCGACGAGGCGATCGCCGATCGTGATCTCGCCGCCGGAAAGATTTTCCAATCCGGCGATCATCCTGAGGGTCGTCGTCTTGCCACAGCCGGAAGGACCGAGAAGGCACATGAATTCTCCGTCGCCGATGTCCAAATCGAGGTCGGAAACCGCGTTGGCCGCCTTCGCTCCATAGCTCTTCTGCGCACCGCGCAAACTGATCGTCGGCATCAGCCACCTAGCCCTTCTGCGATGTTGGTCTTGGTCAGTTTCTGAGCGAAAAGCGTACCGAAATAGGCGATAGCGGCGACGATCAGGACGACGGCGTTGGCCGCCTGCGTGTAGTGGTAGTCGACAAGCCGCATGGAGAAAGTGGTCAACACGTCGGTGCTCGGCACGGCGAGCATGACGAAAAGGCTCAAGCCCTTGATGCCTGATATGAAGGGCAGCAAGACGCCGGTCACGAGCGATCCCTTCTGAATAGGAATGACGATGGCCGTCATGCGTCTCGACCAGCCGGCGCCGGCGATCTGCGCTGCCTCCTCCGGGTCGCGACCGAGTTGCATCATCGCCGAAATTCCAGCGCGTGAGGCATAAGGCATCTGCTCGGCCATGAGCGCGAGGATCAGGATCGTCATCGTCCCATAGAGCGCCGGGATCGGACCACGCGGCACGGCGAACAGCGACAGGTATGCTGCAGCGAACGCGATCCCGGGAACCAGATACGGCAGAAACGTGATTTGGCGCAGAAACGTCGAGAGCACACGAACCGGAGTGCGAACCACCACATAACCGACAAGAAGGCCAAGAATGCCCGATGCCGCCGCTGCGAACCCGACGATCCAGATCGTGTTCCACGCAGCGTTCCAGAGGTCCGGACTCAACAGGATTCCAGTCCTCATGGCGACGTTTGTGAGATTGGTTCCGATCCAGTAATCGAGGGTAAAATTATCGAGCGAGAATTCTCCGGGCACGCGCATGACGGTCGATAGACACAACGTCGCGAGCGGAAGCCCGACGCTCGCCAGGAAGATCAGACCGGCAAGCGCCGAAGCTGGAAGACGCCAAGGCCCGAGACGGGTCGTCCGGTTCATCGTGCCCTTCGATCCGATCGTCACGAACCGCCGGGCCTCTCTCACGAGCCGCATGTCGATCAACAGCGAGATGATGCCGATGAGCATGATGGCGCCGGCGAGAACGGCTGCAACGCCTGTCTGTCGCGAGGCGATGTTGCGGTAAAGCGATGTCGCCAACACATCGAATTTGACGGGCAATCCGAGAACGTAGGCGACGCCGAATTCGCCGAGGCACTTGGCAAAGATGAGCACCATGGCCGAGGCCAAGGAGGGCAACATCAGCGGCAGGATCACTTGGCGCGCAACCTGATAGGGTTTCGCTCCGAGAATGCGCGCCGAATCCTCGAGCTGCGAGTCGAACCGCCGCAAGGCTGTACCAAAAAGCAGAATGATGAATGGCGTGTAATGGAGGGCCAGGATGACGGTGATCGGAAACCGACCGTAGGCCACCCAATCCGGCGGGCTGAAGCCGAGAGCTTCGAGCCACCCCGCCTGCCCGCCCACGGTCCTGTTCTTGAACAGCGTCGTCCAGGCAAGCGCAAAGGTCCAGGCCGGCAGCATGTAGGGAACGATGAGCGCGGTCGCAAACCATCGGCGCGCGAACATGTCGGTGCGGCTCAACAGCCAGGCGAGCGGCCCGCCGATCAAAAACGCCGTTACGATGGCGCCGAAGGCAACCGACAATGTGTTCGTCAGCGGCTCCCAGAACAGGTTCGACGAGACGGCGGAAGAGAATGTCCGATTGAGATAGTACAGCGTCAATTCGCCGAAGCCGCTGCCGGTCCGCCGTTCGTCTCCGAACTGAACGTGTATCGCATCGGCGAGCATCGAGATGATGGGAACGGCGATGAGATAAGCGAAGAGGATTGCCGTCAGGAGACCGACGATCGTCGTCGGATCGCGCAACGCGACCTTGAGCCGATATCGAATTCGCTGACGCATTGACGGAGCAATGCTCGTCGCGCGCCCGATGACGGCATCGCTTGACGTGAGCGACGAAGCGGGATTCATGCGACCCGGCCGTCGGATACGCGGTTCTGGTCTGAGACAGACGGACAGCGCGCCCTTCCTGCGGGCCGAGCAGTGACATCTAGCATGGCGTTTTTCCTCCCTCGTGAAATGCGTTCCGCGGCGGGCTCGCGAAACCGGCTCTTAATGGCCGGTCTTGTCGCGTCTCGCTCGGTACGCCGAGTCGTCATTACGAATTTCGGTAAGAGTTTCCTTTCGCGCGATGACAAAGTGGCGGGTGGTGATGAACGATGAGAGCACATCCTGCACACGTGTGCAATAGCCCGCGCGATGTGCTTCGCAGCAGATCCCGTTTCGTTGTCTAGAACGATATATTGCTATAATAAAACAAAGCCGACAGCGTTCGAGGACGCTGCCGGCGTTGTCTATTCGCTGCGCGAATTATTGGGAGCGCGCTGGCGTCGGTTCGCCGAGAGACAGCATCAGGCGGTTCGCYCAGTTGAAGAAGGCGGCGCCGTTGATGACGTCGACGATTTCCTGATCGTCGAGCCCGGCATCGCGCAGCGTTTGAATTTCCGGCGTCCCAAAATTCACCGGTGTTTCGGTCAGGGCGACTGAAGCGGCGATCACCGCATTCCACCGATCGTCGATGTTCACAGCCACGCCTTCATCGAGAAGCCTTTGCACATCCTCCCGCCGCTTCGAATGCACAGTGGCGAAA
>NZ_JBFUKD010000320.1:0-3979 GCF_056401005.1 Microvirga sp. P4_G7
AACACTCCCTCGTCCGTCCAATAGGCAGGGCCCTTCTCTGTCCGCCCGGCAAGATAGGTGAAGGCGGGATCACCGAAGGCAAGATTGCATTCGAGACAATGGCGCTGACTCACGCGTTTCAACATCATTGGCCTCGAAAGAATTTTGCTCGACGAACCTTCATTCACTCACCCGGCGTCCACGGCACGTAGTCGCCGGTCGCGGCCGGGCGCTGTCCGGAAGCCAATTGCGAGCCGGTCGGACGATAGGCCTGAGGTGTGCCGGTCATATTCGGCACATGCGGCTTTTCCCAATCGCGTGGCGTGTACGCTTGCTCGCTCGGCGGCAGCGCATCGTTGTGGTTCATCCAGGAGCGCCAACCGGGTGGAATGCGGGAAGCGTCCGCGTCTCCAGCATAGACCACCCACCGGCGCTCAGAACCGACCGACCGGTCGATGAGCGGCCCTTGGGCGCGATAGTACTTATTGCCGAACGCGTCCTCGCCCACGAACTGACCACGGCGCCACGTATAGAATCGTGTGCCGAATGTCTGGCCGTTCCACCAGGTAAAGAACTGCAGCCAAAACTGTTTCATCGCTACCGCCGAAGGTTCTCGAAAACGCGCGGAATATGGCTTCGCACTGTCGCGAAGTCCAGCCTTTAAGCGGCAAGCGATTCTCGCGTCGCCGCCCGACTCAGTGCAATTTGGTGGGAAGGGATGATTCTCCTAATCCCTGTGGGGCTTTGGGGCCGAATTTGCAGCGAATTGGTCAGCAAGGATGGGTCAAGGTCGGGGCGCCTACCGTATCGTCACTTGTAGGCCGGGAACGCACCGCCCAAAAATATATTCGAGCATCGCCGAGGATGGATTCCTGAAGGAGTCTCCAGGGCTTAGCGCGACGTCTGAACGCTATCCACAATTTTCACAGGAAGCACTATATGTAGTTTTACGGCACYTGCCGTGACACTAGTTCTTGACGTCAGGCGACCAACGCGACTAGCTTGAAAGGGTGCCGATCCGAGACCGGCAACCGACCTGAAAGGGCCGGTCGAACACCCTCCCAAGGTAAAGCGTTACAGCCGGGCGGCACATTGCGCCGTGAGGCCCAAGATGACCCTGAGGGTGGCCGAAACTCGGACGTTGCATGTGTGGCGGTCCCCTCAAGAGGGGTCGTCGGGGCGTCTAAAACATTGTGGGCTGAGGAGCCGCGAACAAATCGCGGCCAGGAGACCTATTGTCTCCGTACAAAGGAATTAACAAATGCGGATCGAGCGGCGTTACAGCAAGCTTGGGCAATCGCCCTATTCTTCTCTCGCCTTCCGTCTCGCGACGAGCGAGATTCGCAATCCTGACGGCTCTGTCGTCTTCAAGCTGGACAATATCGAAGTGCCGGAGACCTGGAGCCAAGTTGCTTCGGACGTCCTGGCACAAAAGTACTTCCGTAAGGCCGGCGTGYCGGCGCGCCTGAAGAAGGTCGAGGAGAACGACGTTCCGTCCTGGCTGTGGCGCTCCGTGCCCGACGAGGACGCTCTCGCTTCTCTTCCCGACGATCAGCGCTATGGTTCGGAAATCTCCTCCAAGCAGGTCTTCGACCGGCTCGCAGGGTGCTGGACCTACTGGGGCTGGAAGGGCAGCTATTTCACCGGCGAGGAAGACGCCAAGGCGTTCTTCGACGAGCTGCGTTTCATGCTCGCGAACCAGATGGTGGCGCCGAACTCACCGCAATGGTTCAACACCGGCCTGCATTGGGCCTACGGCATCGACGGCCCGGGCCAGGGCCACTATTACGTCGAYTACAAGACCGGCAAGCTGACSAAGTCGAAATCCTCCTACGARCACCCCCAACCGCATGCCTGTTTCATCCAGGGCGTCGARGAYGATCTGGTSAAYGAAGGCGGCATCATGGACCTGTGGGTCCGCGAGGCGCGTCTGTTCAAATACGGCTCCGGCACCGGCTCCAACTTCTCCAAGCTGCGCGGTGAAGGCGAGAAACTTTCCGGCGGCGGGCGGTCTTCGGGCCTGATGTCGTTCCTCAAGATCGGCGACCGCGCCGCCGGCGCCATCAAGTCGGGCGGCACGACGCGCCGCGCCGCAAAGATGGTCGTCGTCGACGTCGATCACCCGGATATCGAATCCTACATCGACTGGAAGGTGAAGGAAGAGCAGAAGGTCGCCGCTCTCGTCACCGGTTCGAAACTCGGCAACAAGCACCTCAAGGCCATCATGAGGGCCTGTGTGAATTGCGAAGCCGACGACGACGCCTGCTTCGATCCAGAGAAGAACCCGGCCCTGAAGCGCGAGATCAAGATGGCGCGCCGGGTCATGATCCCGGACAACTACATCAAGCGCGTGATTCAGTTCGCCAAGCAGGGCTATACCGATATCGACTTCCCGATCTACGACACCGATTGGGATTCCGAAGCCTACCTCACMGTCTCGGGCCAGAATTCCAACAACTCGGTCTCGTTGACCGACGATTTCTTGCGCGCAGTGGAAGCGAACAGCGATTGGAATCTCACCGCTCGGAAAGATGGCAAGGTCATCAAGACGCTCAAGGCGCGCGACCTCTGGGAGCAGATCGGTCACGCCGCCTGGGCCTCCGCCGATCCCGGCCTGCATTTCAACACGACGATGAACGACTGGCACACCAGCCCGGCGGGCGGGCGCATCCGCGCTTCCAATCCGTGCTCGGAGTACATGTTCCTCGACGACACGGCGTGCAATCTCGCCTCCGCCAACCTGCTGCAATTCTACGATCGCGACACCAAGACCTTCAACGCCGAGTCCTATGAGCACGCGTGCCGCCTCTGGACGGTCGTGCTGGAAATCTCGGTGACGATGGCGCAGTTCCCCTCGAAAGAGATCGCGCAGCTCTCCTACGAGTACCGCACGCTCGGCCTCGGCTTCGCCAACATCGGCGGACTGCTCATGACCATGGGCCTCGGTTACGATTCCACCGAGGGCCGTGCTCTCGGCGGCGCGCTCACCGCGATCATGACCGGCGTATCCTACGCGACCTCCGCCGAGATCGCGGGTGAACTCGGGCCGTTCCCGAACTATGCCAAGAACGCCAAGTCGATGCTGCGGGTCATCCGCAATCATCGTCGGGCCGCGCACGGCATGGACACCGGCTACGAAGGCCTCTCAACCAACCCGGTGCCGCTCGATCACGCCTCCTGCCCCGACCAGAACCTGGTGGCGCACGCCAAGGCCGCATGGGACAACGCGCTGGCGCTCGGCGAATTGCACGGCTACCGCAATGCGCAAGCCACCGTCATCGCGCCCACAGGCACGATCGGCCTCGTGATGGATTGCGACACCACCGGCATCGAACCCGATTTCGCGCTGGTGAAGTTCAAGAAGCTCGCCGGCGGCGGCTACTTCAAGATCATCAACCGCGCCGTACCGGACGCCCTGCGCACGCTCGGCTACCGCGAATCCGAGATCGCCGAGATCGAGGCTTATGCCGTCGGTCACGGCTCGCTTCGTCAGGCGCCCGCCATCAACGGCGCGACGCTTGCCGCGAAGGGTTTCACCGACGAGAAGATCGACGCTCTCGAAAAGGGCATGAAGAGCGCGTTCGACATCAAGTTCGTCTTCAACAAGTGGACGCTCGGCGAGGACTTCCTCACTGGTGCGCTGAAAGTGCCGGCGGACAGGCTCAGCGATCCGTCCTTCGAGCTTCTGCCCTTCCTCGGCTTCTCGAAGGCTGACATCGAAGCTGCGAACATCCATGTTTGCGGCGCGATGACTCTCGAAGGCGCTCCCTTCCTCAAGGAAGAGCACTATGCGGTGTTCGATTGCGCCAATCCSTGCGGCMRSATCGGCAAGCGMTATCTCTCGGTSGARAGCCACATCCRCATGATGGCGGCGGCGCAGCCCTTCATCTCGGGTGCGATCTCGAAGACCATCAACATGCCGAACGACGCCACCGTCGAGGATTRCAAGAACGCCTACATGCTCTCCTGGCGCCTGGCGCTCAAGGCCAACGCGCTCTAT
>NZ_JBFUKD010000321.1:0-3973 GCF_056401005.1 Microvirga sp. P4_G7
GCATTTCCATTGGTCACGAGCTTGGTGAAGATGGTGCAAGCCGCGCGGGGGTCGATCTGCTTCTTCTTGCCGCCGCCACCGCCGAGCTTGTTCAGTTGTTGGATCAAGGTCTGGCGTTCGCCCAGGAATTGCTGGGCGTTTTGGCATTCGGCCGATTGAGCATAAGCCGGAGCCGCGGCGAAAGCGCCAGCGGCGGCAAGTGCAGCGGCAAGGAGCGAACGGGCAGGCGTCATCGGCAAATCATCCCTTCGAAAAGCGCGATAGGTCGCGCGCGGGGCTTTCTGTTAGCAGGTTGCGCCCCCAAAGGCCAAGCGGCGAATGGACCCGCAAAGTCATTCCAACTTCGCAGGTGCGGCAAGGCACGTCGACCAATGGCCGAATGCTTTCCCAGGAAGATGTGGCATCTGTTGGGCAGTTTCGGTATTTCCAAGCTCTTTCGGGGCGATTTTCATGGCTGCATACGATTTCGACGCTCCCCGCCTATTCGTCACATCCCCGCTGGCGACCGGCGCTCGCGTTGCCCTGGATCGGGCGCAGGCGAACTATCTTCTCAACGTCATGCGCCTTCGGGCGGGTGATTCCGTCTTGATCTTCAACGGGGTTGACGGGGAGTGGCGGGCGTCGGTCGAGGTGGAAGGGCGAAAGGCTGCCGATCTCGTCTGCGTCGAGCGAACCCGTGAGCAGGCTTCGCGACCCGACTTGGTCTATCTCTTCGCGCCCCTCAAGCATGCTCGGCTCGACTACGTGGTTCAGAAGGCGGTGGAGATGGGGGTCGGCGTCCTCCAGCCCATCCTGACGAAGCGGACGCAGACCTCGCGCGTCAATCTCGACCGGATGCGCGCCAACGTCATAGAGGCTGCCGAACAATGCGGCATTCTGACTCTGCCCGAGGTCCGCGAAGAGCTGAATTTCGAGAAGTCGATCAAGGCCTTGGAAGAGGACCGGCTGGTCGTGTTCTGCGACGAGGACGCCCCTGTTTCGAACCCGTTCCAAGCCCTCGCTGGCGTAGGGAACCGACCGGCAGGGTTGGCCGTTGTAATTGGCCCCGAAGGAGGGTTCACCGATCAGGAGAGGGCGATTGTCTCCTCACATCCTCGCTGCATTCGCGTCTCGCTCGGGCCGCGAATCTTACGTGCGGACACGGCAGGTGTCGCTGCTCTCGCCATTTTGCAGGCCACGCTCGGAGACTGGACCTGACGACGCGGTTCGCCTAGGGGCGACGCCGATCGATCAACCTCCCCAATAGCTTAGCGTTAAGTTGCGCACGCGCCCCAATCCTGCCTCATTCGGACGCAGGTTGGGCGCCTTGTTGTCGAGTAGAATCGGGTCGAATTCGTCGAGAAGATAAGAAAAACCAAGAGGAGAGTCGGTATGGCTGGGGAATTCCGATTCGGAATTGAAGAAGAATATTTCGTCAGTGACATCGCTAAACGAGATGCGGCGCGAAACGGCATCAAGGAATTCTTCAAATCCTGCAACGAACATTTACATGACAACGTTCAAGCGGAGATGCTCGAGCCGCAGATCGAAGTCGCCACAAAGCCCGGTGTCGACTTCTCGGAAGCGCGGGCCGGGCTTGCCGGATTGCGTGCATCGCTCGGCGCCATCGCCCGTGAGCACGACCTGTCGATCATGGCGTCCGGAACGCATCCGCTGGCGGTTTGGACGAGGGTCCGCGCGAACAAGCAGCCGCGCTACGGCAAGGTCATGCACGACCTTCAGATGATCGGTAGCCGGACTGTGGTGTGCGGCATGCATGTTCATGTGGAGGTGCCGGATTTGTCCGCCCGCGTGGATATCATGAACCGGATCCAGCCTTACCTGCCGCTGCTTCTGGCGCTTTCCACCTCCTCGCCGTTCTGGCAGGCGCAACGGACGGGCCTTCTCGGCTATCGCCTTGCGGCCTATCGCGAATTGCCGCGGACAGGCTTGCCTGACCTGTTCCAGAACGCCGCCGATTACCAGCGCTACGTCGACACCCTGGTGGCTGCGCGGGCGATCGAAAACTCGAGTTATGTCTGGTGGGTGATTCGCCCCTCCCTCAAGCACCCGACTCTGGAATTGCGCGTGGCCGACAGCTGCACGCGGGTCGAGGACACCATCGCCATCGCGGCGCTTTATCGCTGCTTGGTGCGCCGCCTGAGCCTCGACACCAAGCTCAACGCGGGACAGACCGGCGCCTCGCGGGCGATCAACGATGAAAACAGCTGGCGAGCCCAGCGTTACGGAATCCACGGGAGCTTCGTCGACGAGGCGAGCCGGAGCGCCAAACCCGTTCGCCAAGTCCTGGACGAGGTTCTGGCCCTCGTCGCCGAGGATGCCAAGGCACTCGGATGCCAGCGGGAGATCGACCTCGCCCGTTGGATCGTGGCGCGTGGGACGAGCGCGGACCAGCAACTGACGATTTATACCGAGGGGCTGGGCAGGGGCCTTCCCAACCGGGATGCTTTGACCAATGTGGTGGATTGGCTTAGCGCCGAGACAATCGGCGAACCCGTGGTGCGACACTGAGCCTGTAAATCCCCGTTTAAGCGGGAGAGGGTTGTCCATAGGCGCATTGCAGCTTGGCTGCGACACCCCTATGTACACGCGACCAATTGTCAGGCGCGGCGCGACCGCGCCTTTTCCTATGAGGGCGGTACATGGCGCGTGACGTTTCGGATGCGACTCCCATCGGCGCACGGTCTGAACTCGTATCGTGGATCGCCGACGGAGAGAAACCGCGCGAAACGTGGCGGCTCGGCACGGAGCACGAGAAGGTCCCGTTCCATGTCCCGGGCCCATCGCCAGTGGCCTATGGCGGTGAGACCGGCATTCGCGCTCTCCTCGATGGCATGCAGGCGAAAGGCGGCTGGGAGCCCATTATCGAGGACGGGCATCCGATCGGCCTCGTGGACGAGTCGGTCGGCGGCGCCATCTCGCTGGAGCCCGGCGGCCAGTTCGAATTGTCCGGCGCGCCGGTTGAGACGATCCACGACACGGCGCGCGAATTGGACGAACATCTCGTGCTCGCAAAGGACGTGGGCGGCGATCTCGGTATCCGCTTTTTGACGCTCGGCATGAGTCCGCTCTGGACGCGTGCAGAGACGCCCGTCATGCCGAAAGCGCGGTATCGGATCATGACGGACTACATGCCGAAAGTCGGCACGCGCGGCCTCGACATGATGTACCGCACGGCGACCGTGCAGGTGAATCTCGATTTCGATTCCGAAGCCGACATGGTGAAGAAGATGCGCGTGTCGCTCGCGCTGCAACCGATCGCGACGGCGCTCTTCGCCAACTCTCCCTTCACCGACGGCAAGCCGAATGGATTCTTGTCCATGCGGTCGGAAATCTGGCGCGATACGGATCGCGATCGGACCGGGATGATGGCTTTCGCATTCGATGACGGCTTCGGTTACGAAGCCTATGTCGATTGGGCACTGCAAGTGCCGATGTATTTCGTCAAGCGCGGTGCGACGTATCATGATGTGGCGGGTGCGTCGTTCGGCGATCTGCTAGAGGGCAAGCTTCCGCAACTGCCCGGCGAATATGCGACTCGCTCCGATTGGGCGAACCACGTGTCGACGCTTTTTCCGGAAGTGCGTTTGAAGCGTTATCTCGAAATGCGCGGAGCCGATGTCGGGCCGCCCGCCCATATCATCGCCCTTTCCGCTTTCTGGATCGGCCTCCTCTACGATTCGGCGGCGCTCGACGGTGCATGGCAGTTGGTGAAAGGCTGGACGGCATCGGAGCGCGAGCAATTGCGCACGGACGTGCCAAAGCTCGCGCTTCATGCAAGAATCGCCGGATGTTCCGCGCAGGACGTTGCGCGCGATGTTTTGGCGCTGTCACGAATGGGATTGCGGAACCGCGGTCATCGCGACGCGTCGGGCGAAGACGAAAGCCGCCATCTCGCTTATCTCGACGAGATCGCAGAATCGGGCCGCACGGCAGCCGAACGATTGCTCGCCCGCTTCCACGGCGAGTGGAA
>NZ_JBFUKD010000322.1:0-3968 GCF_056401005.1 Microvirga sp. P4_G7
GGACACCGACAGAGCCGTCGAAGTTTCGGATGACGTCGGCGATGTCGTTGCTTTTTGTTTTCCTCGCCAGTTCGAGCCGGTTCATCAGAAGGCCGTGACGGAGAACAAGATAGGGGTTGGAGAATGCGACGCGCATGGCACGCGCCATTGTCAGGCTCAGCTTGGAGATTGCGAGATCTGCTTCTCCTCCAACGATGACATCGATGACTTCGTTGAAGGTCTTTCCGGTGCGGTTGTATTCGACGGGGACGCCGAGTGACCGGGCAATTCCCTCCGACAATTGCACATCCAGACCGATCAAACGGCCTCTCGCATCCGCCATGAAGAATGGCGGCACATCGAAACTCGTCATCGCGACGATCAGCTTCCCGCGCTGAATGATACGGGCGATATCCGGTGAGAGAGGCGATGGGTTTTCCTGCGCCATCGCGGTCAGGTCGGGAGCGATGAACGGCGCGACGGCGATCGTCATCAGACGAAGCAGGAGCCCACGTCGTCCAATCCCTCGTTTTTGCACCCCGTTGCCCTCCACCGAGTTTCACACGCCCGCTCGCTCATCCGCAAGGCGGTGGCCCCTGCTCGTGGTCGCCAGCCATGCAATTTATACAATCATTTGCAGTTGGCTATCCCGCCCGCGTCCATTCTGGGGCCGATCCTCGGCAAATTTGCGTGAGACCCAAATATGCGTGAGACCAAAGCGACTTTGAAAGACCGGCATCGATCCAGCTTCACATTTCGCGCCGCATCAAGCCTCGATCTGCCTTTCTCCGGCTGCAGGTCCCTCGGGTGTGGAAATGACAGTCTGTTCGAGCCACGGCCCATGAGACGAGACACTTTGTCGTGGTTTGTCGGATGCGCTACAAGAATACGTCCACGGGAATCTGACCTTGATGGGTGTCTTCGGCCATCACCAGTTCGATTTGACCGCGATGCGCGAATACATGGCAGGCTCGAATGGCAACGATGTTCCTGATCGACGGACCCGACGACGTGAAGCACACGATCCTCCTTGCCCATGGCGCGGGGGCTCCGATGGATTCCTCGTCGATGAATGCCGTTGCTCAGGTTCTCGCCGCGTCCGGCTTTCGCGTTGTCCGTTTTGAATTTGGCTACATGGCCAGTCGCCGAACGACCGCCGGGCGCAAGCCACCGCCGCGCGCGGATAGGCTCAATTCAGAATACCTCACAGCCATCGATGACCTCCAGGCGAAGGGACCCCTCATCATCGGCGGCAAGTCGATGGGTGGGCGTGTTGCGAGCATGGTGGCCGACGAGCTTTATGCCTCTGGCCGGATCGCCGGGCTGTTGTGCCTCGGCTACCCCTTCCATCCACCAGACAAACCCGATCAATTGCGGACCGCACACCTGGAGGGCCTGAAAACTCCCACACTGATCGTGCAAGGAACACGAGATACTTTCGGCAGTCGCGAGGAAGTATCCACGTACAGCCTCTCGAAGGACATCGAAATCCTTTGGCTGGAGGACGGCGATCACGACTTAAGACCGCGAAAGAGCGTGTCCGGCTTTTCAGCGAGCGACCATCTGAGGACGCTCGCCGAGGCGGTCGCCACTTGGGCCACCACAATCGGGGCTTAGGCTTTGCCGCCATTTCGAGCCGCGCGCTTCGCGCATTGGCGCTGTCGGCGGCACGAGCTATTCGGATCGCGGGTCGAAGGCGTCCTGGATTCCATCGCCAATGAAATTGACGGCCATGACAAGGGTGAAGATCAGCAAGCCGGGGTAGATCGCAAGAACGGGTTTCGTGGCCACCAGCTCCTGCGCATTGTTGAGCATGTTGCCCCAACTCGGTGTAGGCGGTACGATTCCGAAACCCAGGAAGCTCAAGGCGGCTTCAAAGAGGATGACGCTTCCCAGCACTTGGCTGCATGCGACGATCACGGGGGCGCTGATGTTCGGCAGAATGGTGCGCAGGAGGATTCTAATCGGCCGGGCGCCCAAACCGCGAGCGGCCAACACATAATCCTGTCCACGGACGCTAAGCGTCGAGGCTCGGACGAGCCGTGCGATGCGCGTCCAGTCGATCAGGGCGATGATCAGAACGATGCGGTAGAAGCTCGCCGTGCCGGACCGCGCGAAATCCGCCGAAAATCCGAGCTTCGTGAGATCGACCGCAGCCAGCACGATCAACAGGGGGAGAAGCGGCAGCGCGATCACCCCATCGGTGACGCGCATGAGCAAGCCATCCGTGCGAGCGCCGCCATATCCCGCCGTGAGCCCGATCACAATTCCGACCATGGCGCCCAATATCGTCGCCGCAAATCCGACCGCAAGAGACACCTGACCGCCGTACATGAGGCGCACCAGGACGTCCCGACCGAGCTCATCTCGTCCGAGCCAGTGAGTTGCAGAGGGCGCGTCGAACCGGGCGAGCAGGTCCGCCTCATTGGCGTYGATGCCGAGGAAACTCTCCAGTGGTGCCGCGGCAAGGGAGAACAGAACGAGAGCCGCCATGACGAGGAGGCTGGCGAAGGCCGACCGATTGGCGCGAAAGCGTTTCCAGGCCCGCTGCCAGGGTGACGCAGGGATTATGACGAAGGACGCGTTCACGATAGAGAAATCCGCGGGTCGAGCCAGGCATAGGCGAGATCGGCCAAGAGGTTGCCGATCAGGGTGGCGAGCGTCGCAAACAACAGAGCGATGAGTGCGAGATTAAAGTCGTTGCCAAGAATGGCATCGTAGATTGTCTTGCCGATCCCACGCTGCCCGAACATCGTCTCAGTGATCAGCGCCCCCGAAAACAGCGTTCCGAAGTTGAGGCCGGYAATCGTTACGAACGGGATGAGAGCGTTCGCGAGCGCATGACGCAGAACGACCCGTCTTTCAGGCACACCTTTGGCTCGCGCTGTCCGTATGAAATCCATGCGCATCGTCTCGACCATGGACGAGCGGGCATAGCGCGTGAGGCCGCCCGCATAGGCGAAGACCAGTGTCGTGACCGGGAGGGCGAGGTAGCGGGCCGCATCGAGTATGCTGTTCTCGCCGGCTCTGCCCATGCCGCTGGCGGGGAGCCAGCCTAGCCCGACGGCGAAGATCAAGATGAGAAGGAGGGCGAGCCAGAACGGCGGAATGGAAATGCCAGCAAAACTGGCGAAACTGACAAGGGTGTCGAATCGACCGCCCGGCCTCAGTGACGCGGCTATTCCCAGTGTAAGGGCGATCAGCGTGCTGATGATGAGCGTCAGCACGACGAGCTTTGTTGTTTGCCAAAGCGCTGGCGCCACGATTTCCATGACGGGTCGCGCGTAGATCCTCGAGAACCCGAAATCTCCACCAAGGACGGCGGATAACCAGCGCCAATATCGAATAAAGATCGGCTGATCGAGCCCGTGCAATGCCCGCAATCGCTCAGCATCGGCCGCCGTCATGCCTGGATTGGACATCACCATCAGGTCGATCGGATCGCCCGGCATCAATCCAATAAGTCCGTAAACGACGAAGGACATCACCAGCAGGACGACGAGAATGCCGAAAAAGCGGCGCAGCAGATAGCCGCTCATGGGGAAGTCCGCCGATTAGTCATGAACGACTCGCATGGAATGATATTGTCGCCGTCGACGACAACGAAATGTTGAGCCGACCCGGATGTTGATGATCCGGGCCGGCAGATATCCTTAGATGGCGCGCCAGTTTTCGGCCCAATGGGTGCTGACACCGCTGCCCGTGGGCTCGATGCCCTTCAGCCATTTCGGCAACGCGAAGGGTTGGACCCGGAAAAAGAGCGGAAGCACTGGCAACTCTTCAACATAAATGCGCTGGAGCTCCGCCCAGAGTTTCTTGCGGGCGGCCGGATCCAATTCGACGAGAATCTTGTCGAGAGCGGCGTCGAAGCTAGGGTTCGAGAACGCGACGATGTTGTTTCCAGCCCAGTTGTTGGTTTCGACCGGAATGGCGCTGGTGTGAAGATTTCTCACCGGCGGTTCGTCCGGATCGCTCGTCCAGGCATAGAG
>NZ_JBFUKD010000323.1:0-3965 GCF_056401005.1 Microvirga sp. P4_G7
CCAATGCACAGCAGATCATTCTGGCATTCGTCGATCGCGGCCTTACGAATAGAATTGAAAGTGAGTTGTCCGATCGGACATTTATCTGGTCCGGCGACGTTGCATTAACCGTTCGCTCTCACAAGTAGGGGCAAGGTGAAGCTCAGCGGCATGCATTTGTAGTTCGATGGGCCGTCCGTAACACCGTCAACCACCAAGCCATGCCGCGACTTGGCGCCAGACGCGATCCTTGAGCCCCACGAGGAGAGGCGGTTGCACGTGCGTTGCTGGAGCCGATGCGACTACGCCAGCTGGAGTAAGGCGCGAAATGTAGATCTCGCCATCCGTATGATACGGGTCGCCTTCGCCGTTGCGGCCGTTGATGGTCGGACCAATTCCAGTCACTTGATAGGTAGCCTCGACCCTCCCAGCGGCTCTCAAGTCGTTCGTGAGAAGATCTCGGACCTCGTCGATGTCGGGCCCGATGTGGTGAGTGACCTGGCCGGTGTCGTGGCTGACGCCCACGCCTCGGTCGAATGTCCCGGCGCCGAGCCAGACCGGCCTGCCTTCCACTCCTTGGTCGAGGACCCTCCAGAACCGGACATGGTCCCTCTCGTCCGCGCTGCGACCCACCGGTTTTTCGAACGATAGGTCCTCGCGCCGGCCGTCATAGAAGAGGGGACTGACGGGCGCATCCCGATAGGGGCGATCCAAAAGGACGCTGCCGATGATCTCGATGCTCGATTTTAGCGTGATTGGATCGGCCGGATACCAGCCGGCCGCGTTCATCGCCTGAACCACGTCTTCTTTTCTGCCGACCAAGCCTACATTGATCGGGTCACCGGGAATGCCCTGCGCTGTCCGCGTGACCATCGGCTTGTCGGCCAGACCCGGTTGGTTCTCATAGTGACGCCACGCAGCAGGCAAAAGCACATAAGCGGTCAGGACATAGAGAACCGTTATCCCAAAAACCAGTTTTAGGAGACGGCGCAGACTTGTGCGGATCGAAGGCCTCAGATCCCCCTCCCGTCAAAGGTCGGATCATTGTGAACAGCAACCGTGCCCGGCACGATACGAGCGTAGGGTTGAACAGACAAGCGCATCGCTTGTCGGATTGCGCTCGACCAAAATTATCGCAAAGTGCTCGCCTACTGACGTGCTGCTGAAATGGGGGGCTGTGAGATGGAGCAAATTGGGGGCGGGCCTTGGCAGTCCGATTGGCTATGGAGCTTGCCGCTGATCGTTTTCAGCGTCGTAATTCACGTTGTCGGACTTGGTATCATCAACCAGAACATCGACCGCGTCCTCGGTGCTGTTCCAGGCCGCAGGCGCGTGACGATCAAGTTCGTGCTGGTGATGGGGTCGGTCGCATGGGCCGTGACCCTGCTGCATGGGATCGAAGCGACCGCGTGGGCGCTGGCTTACCGTTGGCTGGGGGCAGTCGACGAGAACCAGTCTGCCATGCTCTATTCGCTCAGCGCGCTGACGAGTTACGGGCATGCCGGAGTCTATCTCAAGCCGCGCTGGCAACTCATGGGAGCCTTGGAGGCTCTCAACGGCATCATGCTTTTCGGGCTCACCACGGCCTTCATGTTTTCCATGATTCAGAAAGTATGGCCCGCCGGAAATACGACTCCTCGCTAGTGGACGATTTCCAAATTGCTTAGGCCTGTGGCATCCAGCTCCACGATTCCCCGCGCGAGACGAGAGCAGAGCGCGCCGACTTTTCGCCGGTCAGCCGGGAGAGTGTCGGATCCTCGGTACGCGCTCCCATACGGGCACTGATGTCGAGACTGGCCCTTGCAAGATGTGTGAGCCCGCGCGTTGCGACATCGATATTGAGACGAAGGAGCGGGAAGGAGACACTGATTGCCGCCGCTGTCTGGCCGAGATGGTCGCGAATAGGGACGGCGAGGCAGAATAGTCCCGGGGTATATTCTTCGTTGTCGACCGAGAAACCAGTGGCGCGCACGATCGCGAGTTCCTGCAAAAGCCCAGGCAGTGTGGTGATCGTATTGGGGGTCATGCGAGCAAGCTGCTTCTTGGAAAAACGATTGCGGACTTCGTCATCCGGGAGGCTTGCTAGGAGCGCTTTGCCAAGTCCGGTCGCATGGGCGCTCAGCCGCCCCCCGACCTCAGATTGCAGGCGCAGCGGATGGGTGCTGTCGACCTTCGCGAGGTAAACGTTCTCCGTGCCATCAAGGCTCGCGAGCTGCGCTGTCTCATTCAAGATCGCGACCACTGCGTTCATGGCGTCAAGCGAATCGCGGACAATGTCGCGGCTCTTCAGATAGGCTTGACCGTTTTCCCAGATTCGCAACCCCAAACTATAGAGTCGCGTCCGCTCGTCGAACGCGAGATATTGACGTGATGTCAGTACGCCGAGCAACGCGTGAAGGCTGCTTTTAGGAAATCCAGTAACTTGACTTAGCGCCGGGAATGTCAGCCCACGCTCGTTCGCAGCAAGAGTCTCGATAAGGTCGAGTACGCGCTCCGCCGACTTTACGCGCCCCGCTGTTTCTATCTCGTCGTTCACGCACTAACCCCTTTGATCGCGAGACTTGACATCAATCGCCACGCGTCGATATCTTTATGAACAAGAGTTCTCATATATGAACCTAACGCGTTTGTTAAGACTGTAACGCCAAAAAGACGTCTGGGAGGAATTCATGAGGATCGGGTCCATCGCGTGGGCAACGGGGCCGGCTCTCGCCGTCGCGGCCCTTTTAGCGTCGTCTGGGGCTTTCGCCGAGGATCTGAAGGCGGTACCGCGAAACCGCACGCTGATCAGCCAGGGCTGGGATTACTACAATCAGGTCCCCGCGCCGAACAATTTCAACCCCTATTCGGGCCCACTTCTGCATCAGCGCAACAGCCTTCACTATACCGTCAGCGAATTCCTGTTCTATCCAAACCACAATACGGGCGAGATCACACCGTGGCAGGCGGAAAGCTACAGTTACAATCCCGACTTTACCGAGTTGACGATCAAAATCCGCGACAAGGTCGCGTGGAGCGACGGCAAGCCGTTCACCGCGGATGATGTTGTTTTCACGATCGACATGCTAAGATCGGCGGCGCCCGATCTCGTGCTCTCGTCGGCCGTCAAGGAATGGATTGCGAAGGCCGAAGCCGTCGATCCGCTGACGGTGAAAATTACGCTGACCAAGCCGGGGCCGCGTTTCGCCCGTGATATGCTTGCCGATGGCGCCACTGGCCGGCTCACCATCGTGCCAAAACATGTCTGGCAAGGCCAAGACCCGCGTACATTCACATTCTACGACCCGCAGAAGGGCTGGCCGCTCGGGACGGGCCCGTACCGCGTGGTCAAGTCGGACGCAGGTTCCATCATCTACGATCGACGCGATAACTGGTGGGCTGTCGATTCCAAGTTGGCGCAGAGAATGCCTGGGCCAGAGCGCATTATATACAAGCCTGCGACCGTCGAAGCGATGCCGCAGCTTTTCACCAACAATGAGCTCGATATCGGCCGAGCACTCCAGGTTGGCGCCTTTGAGGCAGGGCGGGCGCGAAATCCCGGGCTCGCCTCATGGAACAAGGCCGGTCCCGTGTGGGGCGCTGCGGACGGATGCACGTTCCGTCTCATCTTCAATGCTCAGAAGCCGCCCTTTGACAATCCCGCGGTCCGGCGTGCCTTCAATGCGGCCATCAACCGCGATGAGATCGTCGACCTCGCCTACGAGGGATCGCTGCCGAAAGCCGTAGTGCCGTTCTCATCCTACGGCGGTCTAAAGGCATATACGGATCAGATGAAGGACCTCGTCGCGCAAAGCGGAGTCGAAAAGCGTGATCTCGCCGAGGTCGAAAAGCTGATGACGGCGCAGGGGTTCGCAAAGACCAACGGGACATGGACGAAAGCCGGTGGCGCGGCTTGGCCGGTGACGGTTCTCACGCAACAGGGGAATCCTGTTGGACCCATCATCGCCCAGCAACTGAAAACTGCGGGGTTCAACGCAGTGTTCCAG
>NZ_JBFUKD010000324.1:0-3965 GCF_056401005.1 Microvirga sp. P4_G7
GGCGAGTCCGAGCAGCAGGCCCAAGGCGACCGCTCCGAGGTCGAGGTCAGCGAAGATTCGAGCGAAGACGTCGAGGACGGCGCGCAGGAGGAATCCGACGGCTCGCCGGACGAGTGGCCGGATGAAATGGACGAGGCCGACGCTCAGGATGCGGGCGAAGCTTGGCGCCCACCGTCCTCGCGCGCGAACGAGCCGCGCGGACCCGACTACAAGGCCTACACGCAAAAATTCGACGAGATGATCCACGCGGAGGATCTTTGCGATTCCGATGAACTGACCCGCCTGCGCGCCTATCTCGACAAGCAGCTCGCTCATCTCCAGGGCGTCGTCGGACGGCTCGCCAACCGCCTGCAGCGCCGCCTGCTGGCGCAACAGAACCGCGCGTGGGAGTTCGACCTCGAGGAAGGTTCTCTCGATCCCGTGCGGTTGCCGCGCATCGTCATGGATCCGTTCCAACCCTTGTCGTTCAAACGCGAGCAGGACACCAATTTCCGCGACACGGTGGTGACTCTCTTGATCGACAATTCAGGCTCGATGCGTGGACGTCCGATCACCGTCGCTGCGACCTGCGCCGACATTCTGGCGCGCACGCTCGAACGCTGCGGCGTGAAGGTCGAGATCCTCGGCTTCACCACGCGCGCCTGGAAGGGCGGGCAATCGCGCGAGCAATGGCTTCAGAACAACAAGCCGGCCAATCCAGGCCGCCTCAACGACCTGCGCCACATCATCTACAAATCGGCGGATGCACCTTGGCGGCGCGCGCGCAAGAATCTCGGCCTGATGATGCGCGAAGGCCTGCTCAAAGAGAACATCGACGGTGAAGCCCTCGATTGGGCGCATAAGCGCCTGCTCGGACGGCCGGAGCAGCGCCGCATCCTGATGGTCATTTCGGACGGCGCGCCGGTTGATGATTCGACCCTCTCGGTCAATCCGGGCAATTATCTCGAACGCCATCTGCGCTACGTGATCGAAGAGATCGAGACCCGCTCGCCGGTCGAATTGATCGCCATCGGCATCGGTCACGACGTGACGCGCTACTACCGCCGCGCCGTCACCATCGTCGATGCGGAAGAGCTCGGCGGCGTGATGACCGAGAAACTCGCCGAGCTTTTCGAAGAGAATCCGCCGACCGTCACGCGCGCCGCGCCGCGCCGCCGGCTTCATGCGTAGATCAGCTCCGGGCGAGGCCAGCGCATGAAACTCGGCCGCCGCGGGTTCCTGCTCGGCGGCGCGAGCGCCGTCGCCGCAGCTCTTGCGACGACGCGAACGCTGGCGCGGCCGAAACCTGCCATCGGCGAGATTCCGGTGGCGATATCCGCGACCCGGATCGCATCGTTCTCGGTCGAGGATCCGTCGCGCAAGACCTTCGGCTCCCTCCTCTTTCGCTCGGGCCTCGTCCTGCGCTCGTCCGATCCGAATTTCGGAGGCTTTTCCAGTCTTTGGCGCTCGCCCGACGGTGGGCGGATCGTGTCGGTCGCCGACAATGCGCAATGGCTTTCGGCCTCCGTCGAGACCCGTGACGGCATGCTCGACGGATTGGGTGAGGCCACCCTCGCCCCCTTGCTCGGCGAGACCGGAAAGCCGCTGGCACGCACGCGCTATTATGACACGGAGAGTCTCACCATCAGCGGTGGAGAGGCGTATGTCGGCATCGAGCGCAAGCATGCGGTGGCCCGATTCGATTGGAGCCGCCAGGGCGTGAAGGCGCGCGGAAAGCTGCTCGCGTTTCCCAAGGCCGTGCGCGATCGGATCGCCGACCTTCCCCACAACAGCGGGTTGGAGGCGATCGGCGTCGCACCGCGCCGCTCGCCTCTGGCGGGCGCGGTCATCGCGGTTTCCGAGCAGGCGCGCCGAGGCGAAGATGTGCCGACGGCTGGTTTCATCCTGACCGGGTCGCAGGTCGGCGTTTTTGAAGTGGTGCGGTCGAATGGCTACGCGATCAGCGATCTCGCCTTCTTGCCCGACGGCGACATGCTTCTGCTCGAACGACAGGCCTCGATATGGGAAGGATTTCGCATCCGCCTGCGGCGCGTCCGTGCGACCGCCATTCGGCCGGGCGCGACGATCGACGGCGCAGTGATCTTCGAAAGCGCACCCTCTCACCAAGTCGACAACATGGAAGGTCTCGCCGTCCACCAGGACGGCGGCGACATCATTCTCACCCTGATCTCGGACGACAATTTCAGCATCTTCCAACGCACGCTCTTGTTGGAGTTCGCACTGCCTTCCGCTTCGCGACCGCCTGCCTAACGCAAAGGCAGATGCCGCATTTCTCGCCGCAAACTTGCCTGTTTCGCAGGCGCCGCTTGCTTGCTGACCCGCAATCGGCGAACCTAAGCTCCTTCGATAAGCGTCCCCGGGTGACGACCGACAATCGATTGCCCATTTTAGAGGCGGCTGCACTTCGTGACGGCAAGGGCGATTTTCGACGAGATGAACGGCGGCGACGGGCAGGGCCGCTCCGCCTACACGTTGCTTCGCGATTGGCTCAACACGGTTCCCAAGGAACTTCTCGACCGGCGTAGCGAGGAAGCCGAACTCCTCTTTCGCAAAGTCGGAATCACCTTCGCCGTCTACGGCAACGCCGAAGCCGAGGAGCGACTGATCCCGTTCGACATCATCCCGCGCATTCTTTCCGCGCGAGAATGGGCCCGCCTGTCGCGCGGGCTGGAACAGCGGGTCTCGGCGCTCAATCAATTCCTCAAGGACATCTACGGCCCACGCGAGATCCTGCGCGCCGGTATCGTCCCGCACGAACTCGTCTATCAGAACCCCTATTACCGGCCGCAGATGAACGGGTTGAACCTCAGCGGTGACATCTATGTTCAGGTGGCCGGCGTCGACATCGTGCGCGTCGATGACGAGGATTTCTACGTTCTCGAGGACAATCTTCGCACGCCGTCCGGCGTCTCCTACATGCTGGAGAACCGTGAAGTAATGATGCGTCTGTTCCCGGACCTCATGGCCAAGCAGCGCATCCTGCCGATCGAGAATTACGTCAACGATCTCCTCGCCACGCTAAAGTCGGTTGCGCCGCGAAGCGGATCGCGCACGCCGACCGTCGTGCTGCTCACTCCGGGTGCGTTCAACAGCGCCTATTACGAACACAGCTTTCTCGCCGATCGCATGGGCGTGGAGCTGGTCGAGGGACGCGATCTCTTCGTTCGCGACGAGATCGTCTATATGCGCACCACCGAAGGGCCAAAGCGCGTCGACGTGGTGTACAGCCGGATCGACGACGAGTTTCTCGACCCGCTGGTGTTTCGCCCCGATTCCGCGCTCGGCGTTCCGGGCCTGATTGCGGCCTATCGCGCCGGCAATGTCGCCATCGCCAATGCGCCGGGCACCGGCGTCGCCGACGACAAGGCGCTCTACAGCTACGTGCCCGACATCGTGCGGTTCTACACCGGCGAGGAGCCGATCCTGAAGAATGTCCCGACATGGCGCTGCCGCGAGCGGGAATCGCTGTCCTATGTCCTCGACAATCTGCACGAGTTGGTGGTCAAGGAGGTCAACGGATCGGGCGGTTA
The DNA here is from genome assembly GCF_056401005.1 of Microvirga sp. P4_G7. Classification (NCBI taxonomy): domain Bacteria; kingdom Pseudomonadati; phylum Pseudomonadota; class Alphaproteobacteria; order Hyphomicrobiales; family Methylobacteriaceae; genus Microvirga; species Microvirga sp. P4_G7. Next base: position 3,531 of record NZ_JBFUKD010000324.1, read on the forward strand.
CGGCATGCTCGTCGGACCGCATGCGACCGTGGAAGCCCGCGAGCAGTTTCGCGCCCGCGTTCTCGCGCGGCCCGACAACTACATTGCGCAACCGACCCTCGCGCTCTCCACCAGTCCGGTCTTCACCCAGAATGGATTGGCGCCGCGCCATGTGGATTTGCGCCCGTTCGTGCTCACTGGTAGCGACGGCGTCCGGCTCGTTCCCGGTGGCTTGACGCGCGTTGCGCTCACGCCCGGCTCACTCGTGGTCAATTCGAGCCAGGGCGGCGGGACGAAGGATACATGGGTGCTGGGCGAATGAGGCACATGAGCGGGCGGAGGCATCATCCTTGCTGAGTCGCGACGCCGACAGTCTGTATTGGCTCTCCCGTTATGTGGAGCGCGCGGAGAACACCGCCCGTATTCTCGACGTCGCCTATCGCATGGCGTCGATGC
>NZ_JBFUKD010000325.1:0-3960 GCF_056401005.1 Microvirga sp. P4_G7
GAGCCGTTCAGTGGCGACGTCTTGGACATATCCCCGAGAGACCCATTGATCCAAGATCTGACGCTGAAACTCGGCGCGACTGCGCAATTCGAGAACGTCGGCAACGGCGCACCGAAGCGCCCGGGACGGATCCCCGTCGACCAGATCTAGATACGCTCGGGATGCCAGCTCGACCTCGTCGACGCGCGTCGGTTCGGCTTGAGTTGATCGCAACCGAGTTTGGTTGTGCAAAGTCATTGTCGTTCCCGATGAGAACAAAATAAGAACACAACAGCTGATCGAAAGTCAACGAAGAAGATTTTCCGGCCCCCTGATTTTCGTATCGATGACGAGCCGCGAGTGAAGATGCTCTATGGATCAAGCGTGATCCAAGCCGGCGCGTGGTCGCTTGCGCTTTCCTCTCCACGAACTGTGCGGTCGACGCCCGCATCGCGAAGTCGCGGGGCGATGCGCGGGCTCAGCAAGAGGTGGTCCAATCGCAAGCCGGCGTCTCGTCCCCACCGTCCGCGCTTGTAATCCCAGAACGTGTACATCGGCTCGTCCGGATGAAGCGCTCGGATCGCATCCGTCCAGCCTTGATCGAGCAGGCGCTGAAAGGCCGATCGGCTCTCAGGTTGAAGGAGCGCATCGTCGCCCCACGACCGTGTCGGATAGATGTCGAACGCGGTCGGGACCACGTTGTAGTCCCCGGCGAGCACCACCGGCACGTCTGCGGCTTCGAGCTCCTTGGCATGCGCAATCAGTCGCTCGAACCAGGCGAGTTTGTATTCGAATTTCGGGCCTGGCTGCGGGTTTCCGTTTGGAAGGTAGATGGACGCGATAAGTACACCGTCGACCGCCGCCTCGATGTATCTGCTCTGCTCATCGCCAGGATCTCCGGGGAGCTCCTTGCGCGTCAAGACCGGAGCCACGTTCTTCGAGAGGATTGCGACACCGTTCCATGTCCGCTGACCCGTCCAGACCGCCTGATAGCCAGCCCGCTGCAGTTCTCGTTCTGGGAACTCCTTGTCTTGCGCCTTGAGTTCCTGGAGGCAAACGACATCCGGCTTTGCCTGCTTCAACCACCCGAGGAGGTTGGGGAGCCTGCGATTGATGTTGTTGATGTTGAACGTTGCGATTTTCATCGGTGGCGATTCTGCAGCACAATTGGCGGTTCGGGAAGGTTGGAGACCGCCATCGTCCCACGCGGACTGAGAATGGTGCACCGAGGCAGTTTCCTGACGCGCATCTGCTATTCTTATGCCCGCTATGGCCTGGACACTTCCAGCGGCCGCTACAGATGAAGCCTAGCAGCGTCCCGGACGCTGGTTCATTCGTGTGAGACGAGAGGTCAGCCATGGCGAAAACAGTCCAGAAGCGTGCGTCCACCAACAAGGTGCGCTCCAGTCAACCTGCGCTTCATCAACGTGGGGACACCATTCAGGAATTCGGCACGGTGAGGCAGCTCCCTGTCGGCCTGTCATACGAGGCGCGGCTCTATTCGTGTCAGCGGCTCAACCAAGTCCTCGCCGATACGCAGATCCTCTTCGCTCTTTACAAGAAGCATCATTGGTTGATGCGCGGCCCGAGTTTCTACCAGTTGCATTTACTCCTGGACAAACATGCCGGCGAGCAGCTCGCCCTGGTGGACGAGATCGCCGAGCGCATCCAGACCCTCGGCGGCATCGCCGTCGGGGACCCGCGCCATGTGGCCGAGATTACGCGAATTCCACGAGCGCCGAATGGCTGCGAGGAAGTTCCGGCGATGCTCTCACGGTTGCTCGAAGCCCATGAAATGATCCTGATCGATGCGCATGATGCCGCCTCGAAAGTTGAGGAGCTCGGCGACGATGGTTCCAACGATGTCCTTGTCAGCGACGTGATCCGCACCGGCGAATTGCAGGCTTGGTTCCTCGCCGAGCATCTGGTCGATACACCCATCGTGCGTGCCTGAGACATGACGTCAGACGACGGCGCGGAGCCCCTTCCGCGCTGTCCTGCGGGGGCGTCGATCGCATTGAAACGAGCCCGTGAATGATCTAGGGCTCAGCGGGTTGGGCGGTTTCTTTGCCGATTTCTTCGATGCCTTTTTGGAGGTCGCGGAAGCCGCGCAGAATGTCGACGTTTTGGTCGACCGTGGGTTCGGCAACTTAGGAGATGCTCCGTAGGCGCGACGCATGAAAAAGGCGCCCGCATGGAGCGGACGCCGTTTCAGATCAAGCGATGCACTTCGGTTAGTAGAACCAGGGATCCGGTCCCCACGCGCCCCAATAGTTCCACTGCGTATCTTGCATCATTGTCGCGGCGATCAGCTTCTGATCGGCAATACGCTGCTGGAACGCCATCTGCTGATAGGCCTGATAGGCATCCTGATTTCCATAATAGAGACACTTGCAGATCGTCGGGTCGGCGTAGAGATAGACGACCTGATTGTTGTCCTGCGTCTTCATGACGAATTTGTGCGGCGGCAATGCTCTGAGAGCATCGGCCTTGTCTTGCGTATCGACTGGTCTCGTTCTGAACCCGGCCGCAATCAGCATGTTCTCCTTGTTCTCGATCGTGCTGACGCACGCCGAAACAAAGAGCGACACCAGCATTGCAACGCTCGCTACGAATACTTTTGATTTCACGTCGAAGTCCTCCCCTATCAAGCTCATCTCAGCATCGCGCAAGTTGTTCGGCGGCGTCAAGCGCGTTGTGCGAAATAATTCATAGGCCGAAACCATATGTCCGCGACTAAAACCGTGCCTCGCTTACGGAAGATGCGTTGTTTGGAACCTATGCGGCGCAGAACTCCTACATCGGGCCGCCAACGGGACCGGGCAAGAGATTGTCGCCGAAACTGTCGTCCGGCGCGCTCGGAGCTTGATAGATCTGCGCCTTGACATAGTCGGGTTCGTTGCTCGATCCGCCGCTGGAAACACACGCTCCGAGGCTGAGAGCGATGCAAGCGAGCGCCACACAAGAAAGTTTCTGGATCATGGCTTGGTCCGCCGATTGAAAGGTTTCGGAAGCGGGACTTGGGCGGTCCGCGATTAGCTTCTTTACCGTGACATCGGTCCTAAGGGAAAGGCTATCTTAACTTTACGTTAACAGTTCCGTCCGACCATGCTCATCACGGGAGTCGGCCGAAACAATGGGGGCCGTGTCGTACATGGGGGCCAACGGCCGTCTCCCGACCAATTCCCTCGATCATGCATCTCGAAATTCCTGTGAAAGCCGCTAAGGTCACCGCAACGGAACTTTGAGACGATACCGCGATGGCGACTGTATGCAGCCGAAAGGCTCTCGTGTTTGCTCTGCTGATGGCCCCACTGGCCGCGGTGGGGGGATGCGCGGCGATCCCCAGAACGCCCTATTCCGCAGCTGAAGAGGCCGTTGCGACAGTTCCGGGGTTGCCTGGCGTTCGCGCATGGGCCGATTCCCCTGCCCTTGCGCGCGAGGCCGAGGCCTTTGCTCGAAAGACGGGCAAAGATTTCGTCTACCTCGCGCTGTCCGGCGGCGGCGGCGATGGTGCTTACGGCGCCGGGGTTCTCAATGGGTGGAGTGAATCGGGCACCCGTCCGCAATTCAGTCTCGTCTCGGGCGTGAGTACCGGCGCGTTGATCGCACCTTTCGCTTTCGCCGGACCGGCCTACGACGATGCATTGCGTCAGATGTACACGAGCGGGTACGCCGAGACGCTGACCGAGCGGCCCAATCCGTTCAACGCTCTATTCGGATCGGGTTTGTTCGGGAACGAACGCCTGCTGAAGCTCGTCCAACGTTTCGTCAGTGATGATTTCATCGCCAATGTCGGCCAGGAACACGCGAAAGGCCGCCGCCTGGTCGTCGTAACCACCAATCTCGATGCCCAGCGCCCCGTGTTGTGGGATCTGGGGGCGATTGCGGCAGCCGGTGCCAACGATCTGTTCCGCGATGTGATGACGGCGTCAGCCAGCGTGCCGGGCGTTTTCCAGCCGATGCTCGTGGGGGCACAGG
>NZ_JBFUKD010000326.1:0-3939 GCF_056401005.1 Microvirga sp. P4_G7
GCGCCTTCGTGAATCCGGTGTCCCGCCCTCCTTCGACGAGATGAAGGACGCTCTGGATCTCAAGTCGAAATCAGGTATCCATCGGCTGATTACGGCCCTCGAGGAACGCGGTTTCATCCGTCGACTGCCCAATCGCGCTCGAGCGCTCGAGGTCATCCGCCTGCCGGAAACGGTGGGAGGCACGGCCGGTCGGAGACAATTCACGCCGAGCATCGTCGAAGGGGGCCTCGCCACCCGCGCCAAGGCGGCAGCTCCTCCGCCGGCGGAAGACAAGTCCAAGGATTTCTCGATCCCCGTCATGGGCCGCATCGCCGCCGGTACGCCGATCTCCGCCATCCAGAACCGCAGCCATTCGATCACATTGTCCGCGGATTTCCTGACCCAGGGCGAGCATTACGCTCTCGAGGTACGCGGCGATTCGATGGTGGAGGCAGGCATTCTCGACGGTGATCTCGTCGTCGTGCGTCGGCAGGACTCGGCCAATACGGGCGATATCATCGTTGCTCTCATCGATGACGAGGAAGCCACGTTGAAACGCTTTCGGCGTCGCGGCTCCTCGATCGCGCTCGAAGCCGCCAATCCGAGTTATGAAACCCGCGTCCTCGGCCCCGACAGAGTCAAGATTCAGGGTAAGCTCGTCAGTCTGGTTCGGCGCTACTAGGGTCTTCCGGCAAGTCCTGTTCCGGGGTCGGTCGCGGGGATCGCGAAGGCTCCGGCACAAGCGGCACCGGGACGATCGTAGGGGATCGTCTGTCCCATGGGCGGGCGTCGCCACTGCCCTTGACCGACGTGATCGAGACGGCGTTCTCGACGAAGCGGACCGTCGTGGCGCCTCGTTGCGCAAGCGCCGATCGATCCAGGACAAGGGAAGCCCGGCAATCTGCGGGGGCCTTCAGGCGGGTAATCACGATCGCCGCGCGGCGGCAATCTTCCTCGAACGCCGCCATGTCGTGAACGAAGGCGACCACGCGGCGGTCCGAACTCTCGACGATGCAGCCGAGGGCGTCGCAATGCGCACCGTATCGCAGCGACTTGTCGTCGGCGACACGGGTGTCGGCGTCGGCGCGAAGCCATTGCTCGGCGACGAAGTCCGACGGTTTTCCGACGAGGGCGAGCCTCCCGTCGCGTCCGCGGATTGCCGCCCCGGAGGCATCCCGATCGATGAAGATGTCGGCACGTTCCGGAACGGACGCGAAGGCCAAACCGAGCGCCGCGGGGATCACGGCGAGCCAGCGCAGCGCGGTGGCCATCAGCGTGGCGATCAGAAGCCCGATGCCGATCAAGACGATGGCGCCTGCTCCCAAGGCCGGAACAAGCACGGTCGCGCCCTGCAGGTCGCCGACCCAGGCCGACACGTCGAGGACCCGCGCGACAGCCCACCCCATGACCTGCCAGACCGGGCGATCGAGGCCGAAAGGGTATGCAAGGACGCCGAGCAAGGCCGACGGCATCACGACGGCCGACACCAACGGCAGGGCAAGCGCGTTCCCGATCAGGCCGAGCGGATTGAGGGTATGGAAATGATAGGCGGTGAACGGTGCGGTCGCGAGGCTCGCGATCAGCGTCGTGCCGATCAATCCGGCGAGGCCGCGCCAGATCCACGCGATCGCCTTGTCCCAAGGACCCTCTTTCGGCGTGGACGACAAGCCGAGTCCCAACAAGGGTGCGCTCGCGGTCAAGGCCGCCACCGCACCGAAGGACATCTGGAAACTCGGTCCTAGGAGCGATTCGGGCTCCTTCGCGAGCACGATCAGGGCGGCGAGACTGAGGTTGCGGACGCTGAGCGCGGGCCGATCCACGAGGATCGCGCCGAACATCACCAGGGTCATGATCAGGGAACGCTGGGTCGCAACCTCGGCGCCGGAAAAGACGCAATACGCGACGGCGCCGATCATCGCCGCGAGGGCCGCGATTTTCTTGACGGGCCATGTCAGCGCCCAAAGCGGCGAAAGCGCCAGCAGCGCCCGGGCGAGCCAGAAGAAAGTCCCGGCCGCGAGCACCATATGCAGACCGGAGATCGAGACGATGTGATAGATGCCGGCAGCGCGCAGGACATCGTTCGTCGTCTCGTCGATCAGGCCACGCTTTCCGGTGACCAGGGCTGCTCCGACGCTCCCTTGCGGCCCGCCGATCGCGGTGGCGATCCGCTCAGTCAGGGCGTTACGCGCCGCGTCGATCCGGCTCGACACCGCCAAACGCCAACCGGCGGGYCGCGGCGGCTCCGAAGCGCGGACGACGCCGGCCATCGATCCCACCGCGCCGATCTCCTTGAAATAGGCGTCGCGCGCAAAATCGTAGCCGCCGGGCCAGGCCGGTTGCGGCGGCGGCAGAAGACGCGCCGTTCCCTCGATGTATTGCCCGGGAGACAGCCCCTGCCCTTTTCGTAGCGTCACGCGGRCAAGGCGGGGCCGTTCGGTCTCGGCGACGCCTTTCATGCTCACCACCTGCAGCAAGATGCGGGGCCCCTGCGGACGATGCTCCACACTCTCGATGAAGCCCGAGATCGGCACGATCATCACGCGGCCGAGAACGGGCGCAGCGACCTGGCCGGTCCGGACGACGGCTGCCGTAAACCCCGCGAACACCGCGACGCCGCCGATGGCGATCGCCAACCCGACCAGGTTGCGCCGGCAGGCGATGGCGAGCAGCAGACACGTGGCGACGCCGACCGCCGGCGCCCACAGGACTGGGCGACCATCGGCCTGAAAAAACAGAATGATGCCGAGGCCGAAGCAGACGGCGATCCAGGGAAACAACCTTCGCTGCTCGACTTCCCGAGCGGCGTTCGCCGCGAGCCAGGCCCGCCATTCCGGGATGATGACCGGAAACGCCGCGCGAAAACCAGGAAGGGCGAGCGCGCCGGCAGCCGCCCCTCGAACCAGTCTACGCGGTGGAGTTTCGAACGGGGGCATCGGTTTGGCTTAACGCGGCATACCTTTGCATGGTAGACGACCGCAGCACGCGGCCCAATCCGTCCAAAGGACGAGTTCGAACGGGTCGGTGCCGTCGCCGCCATTTCGCTCGCTTACAAGGTTCGCCATGACCGTCGTTACCCGTTTCGCTCCCTCCCCCACCGGCTACCTGCATATCGGCGGCGCGCGCACGGCCCTGTTCAACTGGCTCTATGCGAAGCGTCACGGCGGCAAGATGCTGCTGCGCATCGAGGACACCGATCGCGAACGGTCGACCGAACCTGCGATCCAGGCGATCATCGACGGCCTGCGCTGGCTCGAATTGGATTGGGATGGCGACACTGTCTACCAGTTCTCCCGCGTCGCGCGGCATCGGGAGGTCGCCGAGAGCCTCCTTGCCACCGGCGGGGCTTATTACTGCTACGCATCGCAGCAGGAACTCGAGGAGATGCGCGAGACCGCAAAGCGCGAGGGCCGTCCCATGCGCTACGACGGCCGCTGGCGGGACCGCGACCCCTCCGAGGCACCTGCAGACGTAAAGCCGGTCATCCGCCTGAAAGCGCCCCGTGAAGGCGAGACGGTTGTCGAGGATTCCGTGCAGGGTCGTGTCGTCTGGCAGAACAAGGATCTCGATGACCTGGTTCTGCTGCGTTCGGACGGCACGCCGACCTATATGCTCGCGGTCGTCGTCGACGATCACGACATGGGCATTACGCATGTGATCCGTGGCGACGATCACCTGACCAACGCGGCCCGTCAGACGCAGATCTATCAGGCGCTCGGTTGGGACGTTCCGAACATGTCCCATGTTCCCTTAATCCACGGACCGGACGGCGCCAAGCTCTCGAAGCGCCAYGGCGCGCTCGGCGTCGAGGCCTACCGCAGCATGGGTTACCTGCCGGCGGCCTTGCGCAACTATCTCGTGCGCCTCGGCTGGAGCCATGGCGACCAGGAGATGTTCTCGACCCAGGAGATGATCGGCGCCTTCGATCTCGGCAGCATCGGCCGATCCCCTGCCCGTTTCGAT
>NZ_JBFUKD010000327.1:0-3938 GCF_056401005.1 Microvirga sp. P4_G7
CATTATGCGTGTCCTCGAGCGTATTCGATCAGAGCATCAGCGATGATGATGCCACCGCCCCGCGCAACAAGCACCGGATTGAGATCGATCGATTCGATGTCGGTGCCCGCATTGAGCATCATCGTCGAGAACCGCATCATCATGTTGACGATTTCCTCCACATCGATGCCCGGTTCGCCACGCTGAGGCTTGAAGAGGCGAGCGATACGCAGAGAGGCAATCGCATGTCGCGCGGCCTCGCGCGTAAATGGTGCGATGAGAACAGCGACGTCATCTAGCGCCTCGACATATTTCCCGCCGGCGCCGACTGTGATCACCGCGCCAAACTTCTGATCGCGGCGGGCGCCGACAAGAAGCTCAATGTCGGGCTTTGCCATTTCCGCCAGAACGACACCGTCCTGCCGGACATTGAGTCGTTCCATGGTCTCGATAATGTCGCGTGCCGCGGTCTCTGTGGCTTCAATATCGCACAGGTTCAGCTTAACGAGGTCGTATTCCGACTTATGGGGCACGTCGGGTGAACAGCCCTTTGCCACGAGAGGATATTTCAGCGAAGTGACGGCGTTCGCGACGTCGCCCGAGGTCGTACACAAGATCATTCGTGGCGTCGGCAGTCCAAAATTCCGAAGAACCTGGAGCGACTCCCATTCGCTTGCATAGTGGTCACCAGGCGTCCGCCTCAAATCTGCGAAAGGCGACGTCCCCTCGAAAGCGTCGACCGCGGCGGCTCCGACGCCCGATAGAGAGGACCAACGAGCGAGCTGTCCGAGTGCGGCGATTGCATGGCTGTCGTGATCAAAGGTGGCAATTCCGCCGTCCCGGAAGGCCGCTGCCGTCGAGGGATTGGGCGTCGCCACGGCGACCGAAGCGCCCGTTCTTTCGGCGAAGGCCGACGTCGCCGTGACGAATCCGTCAACGTCGTATCCCACTCCCGCATTGGGAAGCGAAACGAAGAGGTGATCCGCCACATCCCCACCAGAAAGAGCGTCCAGCGCATTTCCAAACAATCCACTTTGTGAAAGTAGCGCCCCGGTCAGATCGATCGGATTGCTTGGGCTCGCGAAGGAGGGAAGCACTTGAGCCAGATCGTCGCGAATTTGGCCATCGAGCACAGGCAGATCCAACCCCTGCGCCTCCGCGAGATCTGCCGCCATAACGCAGCTCGCGCCGGAGTTACTCACCACTACGAGACGGTTGCCGCGAGATCGGTGACCGGAAAGAAACAACCCGGCTGCGTTGACAAGACCGTGCATATCGTCGCTGCGCATGATGCCGTGCTGGCGCAAGAAGGCATCGACGACACGATCTTCGCTGAGCAACGCGCCTGTATGTGAACTCGCTGTTTGTGCGCCACGCACGGAGCGGCCGGATTTCAGTGCGATGATTGGTACGTTCTGAGCGTGGGCACGGGCGGCGACTGCGGCCAAGGCTGCCGGGTTCTCGATATTCTCCATATAGAGGAGCAGAAGTTTGATCTCAGGATCGTTGAGGGCGCTGGCGGCCATGTCGGCCACCGTAACGTCGGCTTCGTTCCCCGTCGCGTGGGCGTAGCGGACGCCGATACCTGCCCGGCGCAGATGAGCGTAGGGAACGACGCTCATCGCTCCGCTCTGGCTGACGATTGCAACCGGCCCATCTCGCGGTTCAATCTCGCTGAACAGCGTCGCGAAGCTCGCGATAGTGCCGTTGGCAAAATTGGCAACGCCCTGTGTATTCGGACCGATGAGGCGCATCCCCGTATTCCGCGCGGTGGCGACGATTGCCTCCTGCACCGCTTTCCCAGCCTCGCCAGTTTCGCCGAAGCCGGAGGTGAGCAGCACCGCCACCTCGACGCCGCGCGCCGCGCAATCTTGTATTGCCGAAAGCGCTCCCGCCGCCGGGACGGCGATGATGGCGAGTTCTGGACGTTCTGGTGTTTCGTCGAGGCGACTGAAAGTCTTGATGCCCTGAACTTCGGATCGGGTCGGGTTAATTGGAAAAATGCGACCTCCGAATCCGAAGCGCCGCATATAGCGTAAGGGTCGGCCGCCAACCTTGTCAGGGTTGTCGGATGCGCCGATGACGGCAACGCATCTAGGTTCGAGAACGGCCTTCCACCAGGACAATGGCTCGGACACGCTCATGACGACGACCCTTCTTGGAGAACAGCGACCGCCCTGATTTCGATAAGCGCATGTTGCCTTACGAGACCGGAAACCTTCACGCCAGCGGCCGCCGGATACGGCGGACCACCGAAGAGCTCGCGACGTACCGCCGCCGTCTTATCGTAATCATCGAAGGTGGTGACGTACTCCGTGGTCTCGACGATATTTTGCAGGCCGCCGCCTAGTTCCTGGAGAATCCGCTCCATCTTTCGAAAGATATAGCGAGTCTGTTCCGCGATATCGCCAATGCCGATAACCTGTCGGTTCTCATCGGTCGCTGTCATGCCCGAGAGCCATACGAGGTTGCCGACCCGCACCGCCGGCGAGAACGTGAGTCGCTCGTTTACGACGCCTACTGCCTCGAAGACCTTTTGCGATGTCATGGCTGTATCGCTGCTCCCGATCGTGAACGGATAAAGTAGTCTTGATAGCCTTCGGCCACAGGCTCTCCAATTTTGTTCAGCAGTCGGACTAGGAAACGAACGCGCCCGTGAGGTTTGGTACGCGAGGGATGCAGGTCGGAAATGCGGTGTTCCGGCGTAAGCCAGTCGTCGACAAAAGCCGGCTTGAGAAAACGCATATCCTGAGCGACGAACGCCACCATCGACCCGTGAAGACGTGCGGATAATGGACTTGCTCCGAGCGCTGCGAGGCTAGTCAGCAAAAGTCCGTGCGCGACGCAGCCGCCAAAAATCGACTGCGCTGCATAATCCTCATCGTAGTGGATCGGATGCGTGTCACCGCTCAAYTGCGCGAAGGCCAAAAACGCTTCCCGCGTCAGCTGTCGGGGCTGCCCCAGAACACACATGCCGATATCGAGATCTTCGAAGTACAGCTGACTGTATGTGGCGTCCGAGGCAGGGTATTTCATTGCATCAAGACTCGATCGTCGCTGAGCCGACGACAACGGCTGCGCCAGCGATAGTCTCGGTAACCGTTCCATCTTCGTCGAGCGTAATCGTCAGCAGGTCACCCGGGCACACTGGGGCGATCCATTTGGTATGAAGCCGACCCTTCGTGAACCAGGAATCGCCGTACGCTTTCAATGCCATATCGCAAACGAAGCCGGACAAATGAGGACCATGAACGAGAGTGCCGCGAAAACCGCGCTGCACCGCGTAGTCGTGGTCGTAATGGACGATGTCGTAATCGCCGTTGATATCGCCGTAACGGTCGATTTTCGCCTGTGTAATCTCGATATCGCGCTTCATGGGCTCACCGTGGGACATGAAAAGTATTGACGATGGATGCGAGCAGTGCGCCGTCCGCACGGTGGAAATCACCCTTCCAGCGAATGTAGTGGCGCCCGCGTTTCTCGAATTTTTCCACGACTTCGCCGCTCGCGACGATTTCGGTGGATTCGTCGGCAAAAATCGGATGGTGCCAGCGGAAGTCCGCTTCGATCATCACGATACCCTGGATCGGAGGGTAGGTCCGATAAACGACGCCAGTCATGTAGACGAACAGCACGTTGGGTGGCGAGACTTTGCGTCCGCCCACATAGTAGAGCGACTGATCGGCTTCGACCGAACGAGCATACTCGTCGATGATGTCCGGCGTGATCATGAAACGAACAGGATCGAACCGGCGCYCGACCTCGAAAGCGGCATAGGCTGTCCCGGGTGTGGCGCCTTCTCTGATTTTCACGTCGCTGGGACGAGTCATCATCGTCATCACTGAGCTCCYGTAGCGAATTTCGTATTAAGAAATAAATTGCGCTATTCGAAATAGTGAATTACAAACGGCGGGCCCTGTCAACGGTCCGGGGCGGAGTTTCTTGCCACCAAAGGGGAG
>NZ_JBFUKD010000328.1:0-3935 GCF_056401005.1 Microvirga sp. P4_G7
GCATAGAAGGTCTCGGCCTCGCGACGGCTCATGAGAATACGCTTCTGCGCAACGATACGCAGGCCGGCATTCTCGATCATGGCATTGATCGCGCCGGTCAGGTTACGCGCGGTCGCGTCGGGCTTCAGGATGGAAAAAGTGCGCTCGATGGCCATGAGAACTCGCTTGAAAAGAAAAATGATTGGAGTGGCGCGCTTATAGCGGCGCCTTTCCCTTGCCTCAAGGGCTTTCGGTGGATCGCCTCCTCGCCCGCTTGGAAAGCGTATCGCCCTCCCCTACTTTGTTACGCAACGATCCGGGGAAGATCGTCATCGGGAGTGAAATCATGAAAATGTCCGGCCTTGCCACGCCGCTGAGTGCCATAATCCTCGCCTTGGGGCTGCTTTCATGCCCGGCGCTGGCCCAATCGTCAGACCCGAGCGGCACCTACCTCAGCGAAAGTGGCGAGACCCGCCTGCGCGTCGCGAAATGCGGCGGCGCCTATTGCGGCACCATCATCGCCGTGCAAGGCGAGACCAAGGACGTCAACAATCCGGACTCGGCCCTGAAGGGTCGCAATCTCGTCGGAATCCAGATGATTACGAACATCCAGCCGGCCGGAGACGGCTTCACCGGCTCGCTCTACAATTACAAGGACGGCAAGACCTATTCCGGCAAGATGAAGATGAAGAGCCCGACCGCCCTCGAGCTGTCCGGCTGCGTTCTCGGCGGCCTGATCTGCAGATCGCAGACCTGGTCGAAGTTGAACTGACAGGAGGCGGTCACCCTTCCTGACGAGGCCATCCTTCCTGACGAGGCGATCCTTCCTGACGAGGCGATCCTTCCTGACGAGGGATGGGCAACAGGGATCGTCTCAAGTTCGGGCACGCTGACCGAAGAGGACAGCCTGAACGCTCGGATCCTGCATATTGTTGTTGTTCCGGCTCTCCGAATTGACGTCCAGGCCGCGCTGCACCGCCGGTCGGGCGAGAACCCTTTCCAGCCAGCGCTTCACGTGCGGGAAATCGTCGATGTTCTGGCCCTGCCGCTCCCAGAGTTTCGCCCAGCCCACGATGGCGATGTCGGCGATGGAATACGCACCGGCCACGTAATCGCGGTCCGAAAGGCGCTTGTTGAGGACGCCGTAGAGCCGGTTCGTCTCGTTGGTATAGCGGTCGATGGCATACGGAATTTTTTCAGGAGCATAGATGCGGAAATGGTGGGCTTGTCCGAGCATCGGGCCGAACCCGCCCATTTGCCAGAACAGCCATTGATCCACTTCGACCCGCCCGCGTTCGTCCTGCGGGTAGAATTTGCCGGTCTTGCGACCGAGATATTGCAGGATCGCACCAGACTCGAAGACCGAGATCGGTTTGCCATCCGGCCCGTCCGGATCGACGATCGCCGGCATCTTGTTGTTCGGCGAAATTTCCAAGAATTCCGACTTGAACTGATCGCCCTTACCGATGTTCACGGGAGTGACCTGATACGCCAACCCGCACTCCTCGAGCATGATGGAGATCTTCCATCCGTTTGGCGTCGGCCAGTAGTAAAGTTCGATCGGCTTTTGCGGGGATGCCGCCATGGAGAGCCTCTTCAAGTTCGCGACCGGGGTCCGGCAGAGACGTTAAGGCATAAGATCGGGTCTAACAGCCACTTGCGCAAGGAATCTGGTGGAAACCGCGCATGGCTCCCCCGACCCGCTTGCATGTTTCATTGTTTCATTATGTGATGTCCGAAGCCTCGAACAGAAGGCGATTGGGGATCCCATGACGAACCGTACGATGATGACGATTCTTGCCGCAGCGGCAATGCTGCCCCTCGCCTGGCCAGCCCCAGCCGTGGCGCAGACCAAACCCAAAAAGGAGCCGAGCGCCGCTCAGATGGCTGCGCGCGAGCGCATGACGAAGTGCAGCGTCGAATGGAAAGAAGCGAAGGCAGCCGGGAAAACCGAGGCCGGCATGAAATGGCCGAAATACTGGAGCGCCTGCAACAAGCGCCTCAAGGGAACAGCAACGTAGCACCATTCCGCCATCCCCCGCGCGCTGGACGATCCTTCGAGACGCCGCTCCGCGGCTCCTCAGGATGAGGGGGGTGGGGTGGCTCATTAAGATGCGGGGGAAGAGCGACGTTGACCGGTTGTTGGCTCTACATCTTGAAGTGTCGCGACGGCAGCTATTACATCGGCACCAGCCGTCTTGACGACCTCGACACGCGCATCAGCCAGCATAACCAGGGTACTTTCAATGGCCATACCGCACGGCGGCGTCCCGTAACGCTGGTCTATTCGGAGCACTTTGCGCAGATCTCTGATGCGATTGCGTCCGAGCGGCAAATCAAAGGCTGGTCGCGGGCAAAGAAGGAGGCCCTGATCCGAGGTGATTTCAACGCTCTTCCGCGCCTGGCCGCGCGAAGAAAAGGAAATCAACTCACAGCCTCATCCTGAGGAGCGACGTAGTCGCGTCTCGAAGGTTGAGGCGTCTCCAGCGATCTCTGGTGGTCCTTCGAGACGCCGCTCCGCGGCTCCTCAGGATGAGGGCGGTGGGGTGGCTCTCCAGGATGAGGGTGGTGGGGTGGCTCTCCAGGATGAGCGGGAGCTGTGCGAGCAAACCACACAGCCTCATCCTGAGGAGCGACGTAGTCGCGTCTCGAAGGACGAGGCGTCTCCAGCGATCTCTGGTGGTCCTTCGAGACGCCGCTCCGCGGCTCCTCAGGATGAGGGCGGCGGGGTGGCTCTCCAGGATGAGGGCGGTGACCTAGAGCCTCTTCTTGAAACCTTCGTGACTGCGGGCATAGCCGATCCGCTCGTAGAAGCGGTGGGCGTCCTTGCGGGTCTTGTTCGACGAGAGTTCGAGCAGCCCCGCTCCGCGTTCGCGCGCCACCTCTTCCGCGTGCGCCATCATGCGTGCGCCGATACCGCGGGAGCGGTCGGCGCCGCGAACCTTCACGCTCTCGACCTTGACCCGCAGCGCGCCTCGGCCCGTGAGATTGGAGATGAAGGTCAGCTGGAACGTGCCGACGACCGCCCCGGCGCTTTCCGCGACGAAAAGCAGATTGTTCGGGTTACCAGCGATGGCGGCGAAGGCGGCCTCGTAGGCCGGAACGTTCTCCGGCACCCAGGCATCGCCATGCGCCCCCAACTCGTCCTCTTCGTGAAGCCGGATGATCGCTTCGAGATCCGCCGGACGAGCCCGGCGGATGAGCAGATCGTTCATGCCGCGGCTCGCGTCTCGCGCGGGAGGAGATGGGCTGGTGCGGCAAAGCCAGGCAGGGCCTCGATGCGCTTCATCCAGGAAGCGATGTTGCCATAAGGCGAAAGATCGATACCGGCCTCTCCGGCGAAAACGACAGCGCCGAAGATATCGATGTCGGCAATGGACAATGCTTCCCCGACCATCCAGGAGCGCCCGGCGAGATGATCGTCGAGAACCTTGAGGCCGGCGTGGCTATGCGCCGTGTATTCCGCGAGCATTTCGGGCGTGCCCGGCCTGATCCCGAGCTTGATCACGCGAGCGCGGAAGATTCCCGACGAGAGCCGGTCGAAATCCCAATACATCCACTCGCGGGCCTGCAGGCGCTCATCGAGCGTCGCGCCGCCGAACTTGCCGGTAGCGTCGGCGACGTATTCGAGAATGGCAGCGGACTGACACAGCTGGCGACCATTGGATTGGTCGACGAGCAGGGGAACCTGACCGTAGCGCTGCTTGGACATATAGCCCGGCTGCTTGTGCTCGCCCTGGCGCATATCGACGTGCACGTAGTCGAACGGCTCGCCTGCGAGGGAGAGCATCAATCCGACCTTGTAGGATGGGCCTGAAAGGAATGAGCCATAGAGCTCGAACCGCGCGGTCATCGATCATCTCCCTGAATGTCTAATTTGACCGCGAACCTATTCGATTGATTCACGGCGTGGAAGAGAGAGAATACGCAAAGATGGGGGACAGCATGTTCGAACT
>NZ_JBFUKD010000329.1:0-3927 GCF_056401005.1 Microvirga sp. P4_G7
GAACGAAACCGCGCAACGAGGTCGAGGGCCATATCGACGACCCGCACAATTCCGATATCTTCAAGAACTTTCCAGGCATCCTGAAAGACCGGGAACTAACCCTCTTTGTTTGCGATTACGTCCGTCTGATCATCATCGGCAATGCCCGACCACACGAGATCGAATCGTTGATGGACGAGGAGATCCAGACTCTCAAGCGCGACAAGCTGAAACCCTATTCCACACTCACCGTGGTCGCCGAGGCGCTCCCGGCGCTCGGCATCGTCGCAGCTGTCTTGGGCATCGTGAAGGCCATGGGCGCGCTCGACCAGTCGCCGCAGCTTCTCGGAAGTCTGATCGGCGCTGCACTTGTCGGAACCTTCGCCGGCATCTTCATGTCCTACGCGATCCTCTCGCCTCTCGCTCAGAAGGTGAAGGCGACCCGTGACAAGCAATGCCGCGTCTACATCATCGTCAAGCAGACGCTGCTCGCGTACATGAATGGCGCCCTTCCGCAGATCGCCGTCGAGCATGGCCGCAAGGCGATTTCCTCTGCGGATCGCCCGACGATCGATGAAGTCGAAAGCGCAACGGTGTCCGGCGGCAGCAAGAACGCGGAAGCTGTCCAGAAAGAGGCCGCCTGATCATGAGTGCTTCGCAAAGTGCCAGCGATATCCGCGATCGGCTTCTCGACGCTGCGGGTCTTTCCCTCGACCGGCTCCCGATGTTGCATGTGATCTTCGATCGCATGGCAACCTATTGCGCCGATCACCTCCGCCATCTCGCAGCATCTCCGATGTATTACTCGTTGAGCAGCATCGAGAGCGGACGTATCAGCGACATTCTCGAAATCTATGAGGCAAACGCGATCGCCGGCGTCTTTCATGCGCCGGAATGGGACAGTCACGTCCTCGTCGGCTTCGATCGCGACTTCGTCTTCACGATGGTGGAAGTGCTGCTGGGTGCCGACGGATCGGAGCCGCCCGTCGACGAGGAGCGGGGCTTTTCCAATATCGAGCTGCGCATTTCGCAGGCCATTTTTGAACAGGTTGGGAAGGCGCTTCAGGCCTCGTTCGCGCTTGTCGCCGACACGCCCTTCAAGTTCGAGCGCCTCGAAACACGCATGGACTTCGCGGTCATCGGTCGTCGCAACAATCAGGCCGTCGTGGCGAAATTTCTCCTGCAGGCGCTCAATCGCGGCGGCGAGATGTTCGTGATCATTCCGCAATCCGTTCTCAACCCGATGCGCCAGACGCTCGCTCGGGTGCTCTCCGGCGATTCGTCCGCTCGCGATCCGCGCTGGACGAAGCAGATCGCGAGTGAGGTCAAGCGCACCGAGGTCACATTGCGTGCCGTCCTCGAGGAGCGGCATCTCTCGCTCGGCGAGATCGCGGATCTGAAGATCGGCCAAGTTTTGGAGCTTCAGGCGACACCGCGCAGCCGAGTGAAGCTCGAGGGCAACGAGCAGGCCTTGTTCTGGTGTCATGTCGGCCAGTCGGAAGGGTCTTACGTGCTGCGTGTCGACGACTTCGTGGATCAGGAACAGGAATTCATCGATGATGTCCTCTCTCGTTAATGCGGTCCTCTTTCTGGCGCTGGTGCTCACAAGCGTCTGCGTCGTCGCGATGTATCGCCGGCTGAAGCGCTTCGAGGCCTATCAGGCGGAATACAAGCGGGTCTTCGATCAATCCGCCCAGGTTCTCGGCAGTGCCGGCGAGGCCGTGAAGACATTCGCCATCGACGGTCGTGCGATCCTCAGCGAGCTGGACGCACGCATCGAAGAAGCCAAAATCGTCATCGCCACGCTGAATACGAGTCACGACACGTTGGCGGAACAACGGCAGGCCGGCGTTCACGTCTCCGAAATCGGCTTTCAGAATACAAAGGTGCAGTAGGGGGATCTGCGCGCAACTCGCGCCCGGCGACACCGATGCTCCTCCACCCGCCTCAAATCTACGACGAGGAATAACCTTCCATGACACAAAAGCCATTCCCCGGCGCCGAAGATCCGGCCCACGAACAGCCGACGTGGCACAACGAGGCGCTCTTCTCCAAAACGAATGGAGCGGAGAAGGCCAGCGACCCCGCCGATGAGCGCATCGGCAGCAGCCGCAATCTCGATTCCATTCTGCGGATCCCGGTCCTGATCCAGGTCGTTCTCGGCTCGGCGACGATGCCGGTCGCGAACCTGATGAAGCTCGGTCGCGGCGCCATCGTGCCACTCGATCATCGGGTGGGTGAACCTGTCGACGTCGTCGTGAACGGGCGCGTGATCGCCCGCGGCGAAGTGGTGGTCGTCGAAGACGACAATTCGCGTTTCGGCGTCTCGCTCACCGAGATCGTCGGTCCTCCGAGTTCCGAGTTCAACGGGTAAGGCGGAACGGCTGCAATGGTGATGAGTACTCCCGCCAAAGTGAACCCGGGCACGAAGCCTTTGCAGGGCGTAGACAGGGTGGCAACCCTGCTTCTTGCCATGGGCAAGCCGGCGGCGAACCGTCTCCTGAAGCATTTCGGCCCCGATGAAATCAAACTCATCAGCCGGTCGGCCGCCGAACTGGGTCCTGTCTCCGCGACCCAGCTCGAGGTTCTCATCGAGGAGTTCGCCGCGCAGTTCTCCAATGGAGCGAGCTTGTTCGGCACCGCCGGCGAGGTCGAAAAGCTGCTCAGCGGCGTTCTTCCGCCCGAGCAGATCGCCGAACTGATGACCGACGTCCTCGGAAACTCCAACC
The DNA here is from genome assembly GCF_056401005.1 of Microvirga sp. P4_G7. Taxonomy (NCBI): domain Bacteria; kingdom Pseudomonadati; phylum Pseudomonadota; class Alphaproteobacteria; order Hyphomicrobiales; family Methylobacteriaceae; genus Microvirga; species Microvirga sp. P4_G7. The sequence continues at coordinate 2,709 of NZ_JBFUKD010000329.1, forward strand.
GCTCCATCTGGGACCGGATCTCGAACATCTCAGAGGGCGTTCTCGCGACCTACCTCATCAAGGAGCATCCGCAAACGGCCGCGCTGATCCTGTCGAAGGTCAAGCCGACCTGTGCGGCGAAGGTGATGGGGCATCTGCCTCAGCCTCTACGCAACGGGTTGATGCGCCGGATGTTGACGTTCAAGCCCATCGTCGACGAGACCATGCGCAATATCGAGAAGACGATCCATGAGGACTTCATGATCAACTTCTCACGCAACATGGGCGCCGACACGCACGCGAAGATGGCGGATATCATCAACAAGATGGAGCGCGACCACATGGAGGAGGTTCTGACCAGCCTCACTGCGGTTCGCCCCAAATCGGCGGAAATTCTGCGTGGTCTCCTCTTCACTTTCGACGATATCGTCAATCTCACGCCGAGAGCTCGCACGGCGCTCTTCGATCAGATCCCCAACGACCGCGTAGTTCTCGCCCTCAAGGGTACGGACGATTCTTTCCGCGGCATCATCTTGAGTTCTCTCGCATCGCGCGTTCGGCGCATGGTCGAGCACGAGCTCAACGGCAAGGAACCAGCTTCTCAGCGAGACGTTCACGAGGCGCGCCGCTCGATTACCGACCTTGCTCTCGAAATGGCCGGTCGTGGAGAGATCGAGCTCAATTCGGAGAGCGAGGGTGATACCTACATTCGCTGAACGGCTTTCCCGTGTCTGAAGACGTCGACAAGGAAAGCAAGACAGAAGCCGCGAGCGACAAGAAGATCCGTGACGCGATTGAGAAGGGGAACATTCCCTTCTCGAAAGAAGCACCGATCTTCGCTTCGATCGTCGCCATGTTGTTGATCCTGGTTTTCGCCACGCGGAACAATGTGGCGTCGCTCGCCGAAAAGCTCGCTCTCTTCATCGACGACCCGCGCAGCTTTTCGTTGGAGACCGGCTCGGACGCGATGCTTCTGCTCCAAGCCGTCGCGATCGAGGTCGGTCATTTCCTGGTTCCGATCATCGCTGTCCTCGCGGTCTGCGGCCTGGCGTCTTCCATCCTGCAGAACATCCCGCGCGTTGCGTATGATCGCATCAAACCGCAATGGTCGCGCATTTCACCTTTCGCGGGATGGGGACGGATCTTCGGTCAGCAAGGTCAGATCGAATTTCTTAAATCTGTTTTCAAGTTCTTCACGATTACTGTCGTTTCTGTCCTTCTCTTGCGTTCGGAACAGTAC
>NZ_JBFUKD010000330.1:0-3918 GCF_056401005.1 Microvirga sp. P4_G7
CCTGGGCGCAAGTCAAGCCGGGTCTCGATCCGATGCGGTTTACAATCCGCACCGTGCCGCAGCTGATCCGACGTACAAAGGCCTGGGCCGAGTATTGTGATTGCGAGCGGCCGCTCGAAGACGCCATCGACCGGCTGGCGCGAAGCGGAAGGGGTGGGCCGGCGCGCCGTCGCCGGGCTCCGGTTGCTGAAGCTCGCATGCGGTCATGAAATCTGCGAGGCCGAACTTGAATTCGCTGCCGCCGCTACGCTTGCGACCAGAACAATGTGCCACTTTTTTCGTTGTCGATTCAGGTTACGCAATGGAGGGAAATCATGCTTACGCGATATGTTACCTTTGCTGTTCTCGGCGCGACCCTGGCAGCTGCCCCCGCCTTGGCACAAACGAGTTCTCCAAGCCAAAGTCCCGCGGCGACAATGGGAGCCATGAACACCAGCAACTGGATGACTCAGGAGCAGCCGGGCCAATGGCGCGCGACCAAGCTTGAGGGTCTGGACGTGTACAACAGCAACAATGAGAAGATCGGCGACATCAGCGAGCTGCTCGTCGACAATAATGGGAAGGTTCAAGCCGTGGTCATTGGCGTGGGCGGATTCCTTGGCATGGGTGAACACGAAGTGGCGGTGCCGTTCGATCAAATCAAGTTCGTGACCGAACCACGGGCCGTTGCGACGACGGCTCCGGCGACGACCGGCTCGACGACTGCGCCGAGCGGAACGACAGCGGCACCGAATGCTCCCGCTGCCACGGGAAGCGTGACGATGAACCGTTCAGCACCGGACCACGCGATGCTCATGATGAACATGACCAAGGAGCAGTTGAAAGCGGCTCCTGAGTTCAAGTTCGCACGGTGAGGACAATCCGGGTGCGCGGCACCTAAGTCGAGGGCCTTCAGTCTAAATCTCTGTACGGCGAGCTTTCGATCGTCGCACAATAACTCCACTTCGCCCTCCTCGGCTTCGTTCGGGGAGGGCGTTTTGTTTATTCGACCGATCCTCCGCCTGCCGGTTCGACGTCCGTGCCATGGGCGTTTCCGGTAGGCCTTGTTCAGTTCTTTCAGCGTCGTCGTCGCGCTCAAGATGTCACATATAAGATTCGGGCGGACATGTTCTGAACTTTCTATGGCCACAACTTCTGGCGCTATTCCTCGGCCCGCAGAGTGAACCTGGAGGAATATCCCATGTTACTCATTCGGTCTGACCTCGATTTCATTCTCGCACAAATTCTTAGCGCCGAAACAAATCAGCCGATCGGCGACAGCTCGCGTCCCTTCGGACTTAGAACAGTCGATGGTACGGGTAACAGCATTGTCCCAGGCCAATCCGATTTCGGCAGCGCCAATCGCGTGTTTCCAAGGTTGACCGATCCTGTCTTTCGCGACGCCGATATGTCGACATCGTATTCACAAACGTCCGGCGTGGTGATCGACGCGCAGCCTCGTATCATCAGCAACCTGATCGTCGATCAAAACGCGCTCACCAACCCTGCCGCTGCCGCGGCCGATCAGGACGGCGATGGTCTCATTGCGAATGTCGCGGCGGTCCCGGGCGCAGCGCCGTTCAATCAGTGGTTCACTCTGTTCGGTCAGTTCTTCGATCATGGTCTCGATCTCGTCAACAAAGGAAAGAACGGATCAGTTTTCATTCCGCTGCAACCGGACGACCCGCTTTTCGTCCCTGGCAGCCAAGAGAACTTCATGGTTCTGACGCGGGCCACCAATCAACCTGGCCCAGATGGTGTCGTCGGAACAGCGGATGACATTCACGAGCACACGAACCAGACGACACCGTTCGTCGACCAGAACCAGACCTACACGTCGCATCCCTCGCATCAGGTGTTCTTGCGCGAGTACATCCGCGATCCGGAAGGCAGGCCCATCGCGACCGGAAGGTTGTTGGATCATGCCGGCGGCGGCCTTGCCACATGGGCCGACGTCAAGGCGCAAGCAAGAACCTTGCTCGGTATCGATCTGACCGACGACGATGTGACCAACGTGCCTCTGCTCGCTACCGACGCGTATGGGCGCTTCATTCCCGGACCCGGCGGATACGCACAACTCGTCATGCCGGGCGAGGATGGGCTTGCGGGCACATCCGATGATGTTCTGATCGAGGGCAATCCCGCAGCACCGATCGACGCCACACTCGCCGTTCGCACGGGTCATGCTTTCCTCGACGACATTGCGCATGACGCTGTTCCAACCGGCAAGGTTGCGGACGGGGATCTCGAAGTCAGCCTGGCAAACCTCGACGGGTCGGATACGACGGGTAATTACGACAACGAGCTTCTCGATGCGCACTACATCACGGGCGACGGACGCGGTAACGAAAATGTCGGCCTGACGGCGGTCCACCATATTTTCCATTCCGAGCACAATCGGCTGTTCGCCCATATCAAGGAACTGGTTCTGGCGGAATTGGACAAGGATCCGGATTTCGTGAGCCAGTGGCTCACGCCGGGAGCGAACTTGTCTGATGGCATTCAGACGCATGAATGGAACGGCGAGCGGCTGTTTCAGGCGGCGAGGTTCGGTACCGAGATGCAATATCAGCATCTCGTCTTCGAGGATTTTGCGCGTCGCATTCAACCCAACATTGATGCCTTCGAGGCTCATGATGTCGATATCGACCCCGCGATCACGGCGGAGTTTGCGCATACGGTCTATCGATTTGGCCATTCTCTTCTGAGGGAAACCATCGATCGAATTGATGCGGACGGAAATCCGGTCGATGCAGATCCCGGCACCGCGGGTGACCAGCAACTGAGCCTCGTCAATGCCTTCCTCAATCCGCTGGAATATGCGCGAAGAGGGGCTGCTGGATCCGCCGCAGGTGAAATCGTGCGCGGCGCAAGCTTGCAGGTCGGCAACGAAGTCGACGAGTTCGTAATCGACGGCGTGCGCAACAGCGTCTACGGGCTGCCGCTCGATCTCGCGGCCCTCAATCTTGCCCGAGGACGGGACACCGGAATTGCGCCGCTCAACGAAGTGCGCCGACAATTCCATGACGGCACCAGTGACGCAGCCCTGAAGCCCTATGAGAGTTGGGCAGAGTTTGGCGGCAACATCCGCCACCCGGAATCCCTCCTGAATTTTATTGCCGCCTATGGAATCCACCCGCGTCTTGCCGATGCGTCGACGATCGCCGAGAAGCGCGCGGCCGCCRCCGCGATTGTCGATGGGCGGGCTGATGATCCCGCAACGCCCGAAAACGAAAGCGTCGGCCCGGATACCGATTTTCTCAATGGCACGGGCGCGTTCGCAGGTTCCGAGACAGGAATAGACAACGTCGATTTCTGGATTGGCGGTCTCGCCGAAAAGCCGCTGGCGTCCGGCGGCCTTCTGGGCTCCACCTTCAACTTCGTCTTCGAGACGCAGATGGAAAACCTGCAGAGCGGAGACCGCTTCTATTACCTGTCCCGTTTGGAGGGCACCAATTTCCTCACCCAACTCGAAGGGACGTCGTTCTCCGAACTGGTCATGCGCAACACAGGAACGGTGCACCTGCCTTTCGACGTCTTCTCGGTGCCGTCCTTCACAATCGAAATCACCGATCCATCGACATATCCCGCCGATGAATCCGAGCGCTCGGGCACGGCCACGCGACACGACGGATCGTTCCAATACCTCGGCGCGGCTCACGTGGTGATCGGAGGCTCCGAGCACAAAGACAGCATTCAGTCGGGCGCGGGCGACGACACCCTCTGGGGTGATGGAGACGACGATGTCCTCGCCGGCGGTGCGGGTGACGATGCCATCATTGGAGGCGCCGGCAACGATCGTATGTACGGCGAGGCTGGAGACGATTTCTTCAAAGGCGAAGCCGGAGACGACAGCATGCAGGGAGCTGCCGGCGATGATCTGCTCGTCGGGCTCGAAGGACGAGACGCCATCAATGGCGGCGCCGGTGACGATGAGGT
>NZ_JBFUKD010000331.1:0-3914 GCF_056401005.1 Microvirga sp. P4_G7
GTTCTGCAACGTGCGCGAAACGGCGGTGATCGAGGCGCGCGACGCATCGTCGATCTACGATGTGCCGTTGGCCTATCACGCGGCGGGTCTCGACAGCGAAGTGCTCGCGGCGTTCGGGATCGAGAACGACACACCGCCGACGCTGGAACGCTGGACCCGCATTTCCGAGCGCATCCACAATCCCGAGGGCGAAGTCAGCATCGCTGTCGTCGGCAAATACACGGGCCTCAAGGACGCGTACAAGTCGCTGATCGAAGCGCTTCACCACGGCGGAATCGCCAATCAGGTGAAGGTCAATCTGCAATGGATCGAAAGCGAGATCTTCGAGCGTGAAGATCCTGCGCCGTTCCTCGAAGGCATTCACGGCATTCTCGTTCCAGGCGGATTCGGTCTGCGTGGCGCGGAAGGCAAGATTCGGGCGGCGCGCTTCGCTCGCGAGCGCAAGGTGCCGTATTTCGGCATCTGTTTCGGCATGCAGATGGCCGTCATCGAGGCGACGCGGGCGCTCGCCGGCGTTCCCGAGGCGAGCTCGACCGAGTTCGGCCCGACGGCTGAGCCGGTGGTCGGACTTCTGACGGAATGGCTGCGCGGCAACGAGCTCGAACGGCGCAACGCCGGCGGCGATCTCGGCGGCACCATGCGGCTCGGCGCCTATCAGGCGTCCCTGGCCCCTGGCAGCAAGGTCGCCCAGATTTACGGCGGCACCGAAATTTCCGAGCGCCACCGCCATCGCTACGAGGTCAACATGACCTATCGCGACAAACTTGAAGCAAACGGCCTGCGCTTCTCCGGTGTCTCGCCCGACGGCATCCTGCCGGAAATCGTCGAGTACGACGACCATCCGTGGTTCATCGGCGTGCAATACCATCCGGAACTGAAGTCGCGTCCCTTCGAACCGCATCCGCTATTCCAGAGCTTTATTCACGCAGCCGTCGAGCAGAGCCGGTTGGTTTGATCGCGCGGTCAGGCCCCGATCGTCTTGAAGCGACTTCGTTTCGCCGGGAGGCGGTAATCGCATGAATCGTGGCATCGATCATCTCGTCGTCGCCGTGCGCGATCTCGACGACGCCGCGCGGTTCTACGCGCGGCTCGGATTTCAGGTCGGCGCACGCAATCGTCATGCGTGGGGGACCGAAAACCGCATCATCCAGTTCGACGGATCGTTCATCGAATTGATCACGGTCGGCGAGGGCGCGCAGTTCGTGCCGCATACGCCGACGAATTTCAGCTTCGGCGCTTTCGTGGGCGACTATCTCGCGCATCGCGAGGGCCTTGCGATGCTCGTGCTCRACAGCAACGACGCCAAAGCGGATGCGGCTTCGTTTGCCCATGCGGGTATCGGCGCGTTCGAGCCGTTTCATTTCGAGCGCCGCGGCCGTCGCCCCGACGGCAGCGAAACGCAGGTCGCGTTCACCCTGGCATTCGCGCGCGACGAGACGGCGCCGCAGGCCGGCTTCTTCGTCTGCCAGCACCATTTCCCCGAGAACTTCTGGAACCCGGCTTTCCAAGCTCATCCGAACAAGGCTTCCGGACTGTCGGTGGTCGCGCTGGTGACGCCGGATGTCGAGACGCATACGACATTCGCTGCGGCCTTCACCGGTGTCGCGCCCCATTTCGAGGGCGAGCAGGTTTCGTTCCCGCTTGCGCGTGGGCGGCTCGACCTCATGTCCCTTGATGACGCGGGAGAAGCGTACGGGTCGGTCGAAATCGCATCCGACCAGACCGCGTTCGCGGCCTTCGGCGTCAGAGTGGAAGACGTGCGGATGCAAGCGCACCACCTGGACGCAGCAAAGATTCCCTACCAACGCATCGGCAGCCGCCTCGTCGTCCCGGCAAGCGCCGCTTTCGGCGTCGCGATCGCGTTCGAAGCGACGTAATATCGCTCGCGAATCAAAACGAAATCCTTGGGGGACCGATCGTGGCTTCATCTCTGGCGGGCTTGCCTTACTTCCTGATGTTTTTTGCCATCGCAACGGCGCTGATCGCCCTTTATCTGACGGTCTACACACTCGCGACCATGCACAACGAGTTCGCGCTGATCCGTCAGAACGTCATCTCGGCGGCGACCGCGTTGGGCTTCAGCCTCGTCGGCTTCGCGCTGCCGCTGGCGAGCGCGATCGTCCACGCGCAGGAGATCGTCGATTGCCTGGTCTGGGGGCTCGTGGCGCTGGCCGTTCAAATCTTGGTCTATTGGCTGGTCCGCATCGTCATGCCGAACCTGTCCCAACGCATCGCCTCGGGCGAAATGGCGGCCGCGCTCTTCCTCGGAGCGGCCTCGCTCTCCGCCGGCATCATCAACGCGGCGGCGATGACGTTCTGAATTGAGTTCCGTCATCCCTGGACCGAGCGAAGCGAGGGAAGGGGGCCCACGATCAAACGAGGCGTCGTGGGTTGCCTTCTCCTTCACCGGCTGCACCCGCTTGGGCCGGGAATGACACTGGTGCGTTTGCAACCGAGGAATGCTTTCGCCGACTTTGCGTTCGGCCGGAAAAAGGTTAGGTGAGCGCCATGACCAAGCAAATCCAACCCTCCATCGTCGAAGTGGGCAATGTCCGCTTCGGCAATCATTTGCCGCTCAGCATCATGGCCGGCCCATGCGCCATGGAGAGCCGCGAGCACGCGCTGGAGATGGCGAGCGCCCTAAAGGAGATCGCGACGAAGCTCGGCATCGGGCTCGTCTACAAATCCTCCTTCGACAAGGCGAACCGGTCCTCGCTCACGAGCGGCCGCGGCATAGGCCTCGACAAGGCCCTGGCGATCTTCGCCGAGGTCAAGGAGACGTTCGGTCTTCCGGTCGTCACGGACGTGCACGAGAAGGACCAATGCGCCGAATTGGCCAAGGTCGTCGACGTGCTGCAGATCCCGGCCTTCCTGTGCCGCCAGACCGATCTCATCGTCGCAGCCGCCAAGACGGGCAGGGCGGTCAACGTCAAGAAGGGGCAGTTCCTCGCCCCTTGGGACATGGTCCATGCCGCCAAGAAGGTCACGGGGACGGGAAATCCCAACGTCATGCTCACCGAACGCGGCGCGTCCTTCGGTTACAATACGCTGGTCTCCGACATGCGCTCGCTGCCGATCATGGCGCGCACCGGTGCTCCGGTGATCTTCGATGCGACGCACTCGGTGCAGCAGCCGGGCGGGCAGGGTGAGACCACCGGCGGAGAACGCGAATTCGTGCCGGTGCTCGCCCGCGCCGCCGTTTCCGTCGGCGTCGCAGGCCTCTTCATCGAGACCCATCAGGATCCGGACAAGGCACCCTCCGACGGCCCCAACATGGTGCCGCTGAAGGAGTTGGAGGCCCTGCTGGCGCGACTGATGGCCTTCGACGCGCTCGCGAAGAGCGGTTCCTGACGTTGGACATGAATGGGGGTTCGGGCAGCTCTGCGTTCCGAGCCCTCGCGGCGCGCTGAGCACGTGCTAAGAGCCGTTACGCTTCTTCGCATGGCTTCGACAGCAGGGCCCTCATGACGCCGCGCAATCTGATCCTCATCCTCGGCACGAGTGGTTTCGCGGGGACGTTCTCGGCGCGGGCCGTGGAGCCGATGGTGGGCGTCATCGCCCGGGACCTCCAGACGAGCCCGCAGACCATCGCTCTCCTCGCGGCGGCCTTCACGCTTCCCTACGCCTTCATCCAGCCGATCCTCGGCCCGATCGGCGATGCGCTCGGCAAGGAACGGGTGATGAAGGTCTCCCTTTCGATCCTCTTCGTCGCGCTGGCGTGCTCCTTCGTCGCCCCCGATGCGCAAACGCTGTTCGTTCTGCGCATCATTTCTGGCGCCGCCGCCGGCGGGGCCGTTCCCGTGTCCATCGCGCTCATCGGCGACCGGGTCGACATGGCGAACCGGCAAGTCGCGCTCAGCCGCTATCTCGTCGCCATCATCGTTGGCCAGCTGGCGGGTTCGTCTCTCGCCGGA
>NZ_JBFUKD010000332.1:0-3910 GCF_056401005.1 Microvirga sp. P4_G7
GGATCTCAACGGCACCGCCGCCGGCGCCGGAAAGCGCCCGGCGACCGACTACTCGCTGACCAATTGCACCAACGGAAATTGCGACCGCCGCCGCGACTATCTCAAGGCTGCGACCGAGCTGCTGGTGGACGATCTCGCTGAAATGGCGAAAGCCTGGGAGGCCAAGGGCAAGGCGCGTCAAGACGTTGTGAAAAAGGACGCCAATAGCGGCCTTGCGACGATCCTCACCGGCCTCGGCAGCCTGTCCTACGGCGAATTGGCCGGCGAGCGGATGAAGCTCGGCCTGATCCTGCACGATCCCGAAGAGGAGCACGATTGCTTCTCTGACAACACGCATAACTCGCACTATTTCGATGAGATCGGCATGGTTGCGATCTACCAGGGGAAATATACCCGCGCAGACGGCCAGGTGGTGCAGGGCGCGAGTTTTGCGGAATATGCGAAGGCAAAGGCTCCGGACGAGGCTGCAAAGGTCGAAGCCGCGATGGCGAATGCCACGGAGAAACTTCGCGCCATCAAGGATCGCGCCGATTCCGGCAAAGAGTCCTACGATCAGATGATCGCCGAGGGCAACAAGGAGGGTAACAAGCTCGTGCAGGACGGCGTCGATGCGCTCGTCGCACAAGCCCGCGCGCTCGAGGCGCTCGTGAAGAAGCTCGGCCTCAAGATCAAGCTGGAAGGCTCGGACAGCCTCGACAACCCGAGCGCTGTCGGCAAGAGCTGATCATGCTCACGCGTCGCGCCGCCTTGCAGGGACTTGGCGCGGCGGCACTCGCCTCCGCCGCCGGGGCCTCGGGGCTCCTTGCGCGACCGGCAGCGATCTCACCGCTCCCCTCCCGCCCGCCGGCATCCGGCGGACGGGTTCTCGACTGGCATTTGACCGCTGCCGAGCGCCCGGCGCGACTGCTCGGACCCGATGGTCCACTCACGCCGATCTGGTCTTACACGGATGGCATTCTGCCGACTTTGCGTGCCCGCGTCGGCGACACACTTCGCACGCGGCTCGACAACACGCTTCCCGAACACACCGCGATTCACTGGCACGGCGTGCGCGTCCCGAACGCTATGGACGGCGTGCCCTATCTGACCCAGCAGCCCGTCTACCAGGGCGAGACCTTCACCTACGAACTGGCCCTGCCTGACCCCGGCACATTCTTCCTCCACCCGCATTGCAACGAAGCCGGTCAGACCGGCCGCGGCATGGCAGCTGTCCTGATCGTCGAAGGCGACGAGCGTCGTTCGCCCGACGCCGATTTGGTGCTGGCCTACAAGGATTGGCGCTTGTCCGAGGACGGCAAGTGGCTCGCCTTTGAGACCACCGAAGGCGCGAGCCGCGCGGGAACCTTCGGCACGGTCCGTTCCGTCAACGGAGTGGGTTCGGCGAATGCGAGCGTCCCAGCCGACGGGGATATCCGCTTGCGTGTTCTCAATCTCGACGGCAGCCGCGTGCTCGAAATCGGCGTCGACGGCGCGAGCGCATTCGTCATCGCCGTCGACGGCAACGCCGTTGCGCCGTTTCCGCTCGACACCTGGCGCATGGGCCCCGCCATGCGCCTCGACATACTTGTGCGCGCGCCGAAACCCGGTCGGTCCTTCAAGGTCATCGATTACTACTCGGCGGAACCGTGGATTCTGGGCACCTACCGGGCAACGGGCGTACCACGCAAGTCGCGGCCGTTCGATCCCGCCATACTGTATGCGGCCGGCCTTCCGCGCGCCGATCTTGCGACAGCCGAGCGCATGAGTTTCACTTTCTCCGCCTCGTCCGGATCGGCCGCGGACATGGCGACGAAGCTCGAACCGAATGACCCGCTCGCGAAGATCCTGCTCGACGGCTTGTGCGTGCGCGACAAGACGTTCTGGGCCATCAACAAGGCATCCTGGCCGACCGACGCGCATCGGGAAATGCCGCCGCCGCTGGGCGTGCTCCAGGCCGGGCGCTCCTATATCTTCGAATTGATGAATGCCACGCCGCACCATCATCCGATCCACCTGCACGGACACACTTTCGAAGTGTTGAGCGCGTCGCGGCTGAAGCGACCGAAGCATTATGCGGACACGGTGCTGCTGCAGCCGAAAGAGCGCATCGAGATCGCTTTCGTCGCGCGCGAAGGCAACTGGATGTTCCACTGCCATCTGCTCGAGCATCTCGAATACGGCATGATGGGTTATCTGCGGGTGGCGTGATGAAGCGCCTTTCCATCGCAGTTCTGATCGCTTCGGCGTTTCTCCCTTCGGCGGCCGGCGCGCTCGACGAGGCGATCGGCCGCGCACTCTTCCGCCGCGCCTGGGTGCCGGCGCCCTCCTCCACTTTGTCGAACGACGGTCTCGGCCCGCTCTTCAATGCGCGCTCCTGCGCCGCGTGCCATGCGGGGCTTGATCGGATGAAGATCGCGTTGGACGGCGAGGGTGTCGTCAGAAGTGATCACGTCGCGTTGCGGTTCAGCGACGCGCAAGGCAATCCCGATCCGGTCTATGGGCGGCAATTGCAGACATCCGCTGTCGCCGGCGTCAAACCGGAAGGGCAGATCGTCTCCAAACATGGGCGCTACGAAGCGGACGCCCTCGCCTACGGCCCGCTCGATCAAAAGACCCGCCACGGCATGCTCCAAGCCCCTGCCCTTCGCGGGCTCGGTGCGATCGAGGCGGTGCCGGACGAGGCGATCCTCGCCCTAGCGAGCGAACCCAAAGCCCACGGCGTCAAGGGACGCGTGAATTGGGTGATCGATGCTAACGGGGCTCGTCGTATCGGCCGCTTTGGCTGGAAGGCCACGATCGCATCGTTGAACGAGCAGGTGGAACACGCATTTCACCTGGATCTCGGACTCTCGACGCCAGATCGTCCGGCGATCGCCGGTGATTGCACGCCCACGCAACAAGCCTGTCTCCTTGCGCCCCACGGCGGTGACCCGGAGCATCCCGAGATTTCGGGAGAGATCGTTTCGCGCGTGACGGCGTACCTCACATCGATTGCATCCCCCGCGCCCTCAATCGCGCACCACGACGGTGAACGTCTGTTCCTGGCGACCGGATGCGCCGATTGCCATCGACCCCAATTGCCGGGCAAGGACGGAGCTGTGCGGGCCTACACCGATCTCCTTCTGCACGACATGGGACCAGCGCTCGACGGTGGGGCGACCGAACCCAGCGTCGCGAGAACCGAGTGGCGGACGGCGCCTCTCTGGGGCATCTCGCGGACCCTTGCGAACGGCGCGGGCCTGCTGCATGACGGCCGCGCCCGCACGGTTGTGGACGCAATCCGCCTGCATGATGGCGAGGCCGCCCGATCTCGGACACGATTTGAGTCTTTAACGACGAGCGAGCGTCGGAAGCTGATCACGTTTCTGAACTCGCTATGAGGATCCGCATGTTCCGCTTGCCGATTGCTGCCCTCCTGTTTGTTTTCGCATGCGCGGCGCCCGCCGGCGCACAGAGCAATCGGGACGTCCTCGTCGCGGTCGCCGAGAAATTCGTCATCCCGCGTTACGACGTCTTGGCAAGAGAGACCGCTGCGCAGGAAGACGCCTGGAACCGTTTCTGTGCGGCACCGGCTCGCGATGCCTTCCCCACCTTGCAGGAAGCCTACCGGAAGGCGGCCGATGCATGGTCTGGGATCGAGTTTGTACTCTATGGGCCGATCAGCGTCGATTTCCGCTTCGAGCACATGGCGCATTGGCCCGAGCGCCAGAACGCGACAAACCGGGCGCTCGCCACGCTCTTGTCACGGACGAACGATGATGACCTGACGCCGGACCGGTTTTCTCAGGTCAGCGCCGCGGGACAGGGACTGACCGCGTTGGAACGGCTTCTCTTCGACGCCAATGCCGAAAAGGCGTTCTTCGACGGCTCCGATGTGGCAAAGCGGCGTTGCGGCGTCGGTCGCGCCATCGCCCATGGCCTTGCCACGACG
>NZ_JBFUKD010000333.1:0-3891 GCF_056401005.1 Microvirga sp. P4_G7
CCTCAGGGGTTGTCGCGCGGCACCCCGAACGTCTGGACGACGTGCTGATATTTTACCGCCGGCTTGAGAACCATGCCCTCCGAGAGTTGATCGACCATGGAGCGCTGAATCTCCTGCCACGGGGTCTGGCTCGGCGGATAGGGGAATCCGCCCCGCGCCTCGAGGTCCGCCCGGCGCTGCTGCAATTCCTCGTCCGAGATCAGAATGTCGGCGCTGCGCTTGTTGAGGTCGATCCGGACTCGGTCGCCGCTCTGGAGCAGCGCCAAGCCGCCACCAGCCGCGGCTTCGGGCGAGGCATTGAGGATCGATGGCGTTCCCGACGTTCCCGATTGCCGGCCGTCTCCGATGCAGGGCAGGGAATGAACACCCCGTTTGATCAGCGCCGCCGGCGGCTGCATGTTCACCACCTCCGCCGCGCCGGGGTAACCGATCGGACCCGCGCCGCGCATGATGAGGATCGTATGCTCGTCGATTCCAAGCGCCGGATCCTCGATGCGGTGGTGGTAGTCTTCCGGCCCTTCGAACACGACGACAGGTCCCTCGAAGGCATTCGGGTCGTCGGGATTGTTGAGGTAGCGCTCCTGGAATTCCGGGCTGATCACCGAGGTCTTCATGATCGCGGAATCGAACAGCGTACCCTTTAGATTGAGGAAGCCGGCTTTCTCTTTCAACGGCCGATCGTAGGGCCTGATGACCTCCCGATCCCAGGTCAATTCGCCGGTGCTGTTCTCCCCGATGGTCTGGCCGGTGCAGGTCAGCGCGCCGTCGTGGATCTTGCCGGCCTTGCGCAGTTCGGCGATCACCGCCGGCAGCCCGCCCGCGCGATAATACTCCTCGCCGAGATATTCCCCCGCCGGCTGCATGTTCACGATGAGAGGGATCTCGAACCCGACCTTTTCCCAATCGTCGCAGGTCAGCGGGACGCCGATATGCTTGGCGATCGCATTGATGTGCACCGGCGCGTTGGTGGAGCCGCCGATCGCCGCATTGACGACGATCGCGTTCTCGAACGCCTCGCGGGTGAGAATGTCGGACGGTTTGAGATCTTCCCAGACCATGTCGACGATGCGCCGTCCGGTCTCATAGGCGGTCTGGCCGCGCTCCCGGTAGGGCGCGGGGATCGCCGAGGACCCCGGCAGGGACATGCCGAGCGCCTCGGCCAGGGCATTCATGGTCGAGGCGGTGCCCATGGTGTTGCAATGCCCGACGGACGGCGCCGACGAGATGACGATGTCGATGAATTCCTGGTAGTCGATCTCGCCTGCCGCGTGCCGGTCGCGGGCCTTCCAGACGATGGTGCCGGACCCGATACGCTCGCCATGATGCCACCCGTTGAGCATGGGACCGACATTGAGCGAGATCGCCGGAATGTTCACGGTCGCCGCCGCCATGACGCAGGCGGGCATGGTCTTGTCGCATCCCGTCAGCAGCACCACGCCGTCGAGAGGATAGCCGTAGAGAACCTCGACGAGGGACAAGTAGGACAGGTTCCTGTCGAGACAGGCCGTCGGCCGCTTTCCGGTTTCCTGGATCGGGTGACACGGGAATTCGAACGCGACGCCGCCGGCGGCGGTGATGCCGTCCCGCACGCGCTTGGCGAGATCGAGGTGATGGCGATTGCAAGGGGACAAGTCGGATCCGGTCTGCGCGATGCCGATGATCGGCTTTTTCGACTGCAATTCCTTGCCCGTGAGACCGTAATTCAGATAGCGCTCCAGATAGAGCGCCGTCATGCCCGGATTGTCGGGATTGTCGAACCACAGACGTGAACGCAGTTGCTCGGGCGAGCGCCGGTGAGGCCTTGCAGCCATTACACTTTCCTTTTCGCTTGAATGCCTTTTCGCCGTTGAATGTCGCGCGGAGCGATTCGATCCGGGACAGGACGGGAATCGGCACCGTTCCGTCTTAGAACCATTCCCGACTAGGATTGTCCCTGTCGCGCGGCAAAAACAACACCTTTTCCACGGGCGCCCGCACGATGCGGTGTGAACGGCCGTCGTCAGGCCCAAGCCTGCTGCCGCGATGCGACGGCAAGCGCCGCGGCATTGCGACGAAGTCGGCGGCGAGACTCTGATCGATATGGGGGCAATCCAGCCGCCACACGGCTGTGGCGATCAGCGTCTACGCTTTCAGGCGCGATGCGGCCTGGTCCACCTGCTGCTTTACTGCCGCGTCGAGATCGAGGGCCTCGGCCAGTTGGCGCAGGAACTCGCGTTCCTGGATCGTATCCGGCTCGATGGCGATGCGCGCTGCCGCATAGACTTGCGCCGCCTTTTCCTGGGAATTGACGTTGGCGGACAACTCGTCGACGTCGGCCGGCGCCGCAAATTGCTCTTCGAGCCAACGGGTCGCCTGCTGGTCGATCCCAGCCTCGCCGAGACCACGCGCGATCCGGGCGCGCTCGCCTTCGTCCACATGGCCGTCCGCCGCCGCTGCTGCGACCATCGCCTTCAAGTAGAGGATGGCGTCGTCCTCGGTTTGCTTGACGGGGTGAAACCGCGAATCCTGCGGGATCGCCAAGCCGCTTGCGAGCGTCGGCGCGTCGCTCGCCGCAGCACCCTGTTGGCGCGCCTGGAACGCCTTGTAGGCCAGCGTTCCGATCACGGCGAGACCGCCGAGCTTCGCGAGGCTTCCGGGGATGCCGCCACCACCCGATTTGCGCTTACCCATCAGAAGACCGGCGAGACCCATGACAGCCGCCTGCGCCAGGGCGGGATTCTGCGCCATCACGTCCTTGGCTTTCTGCAGGAGGTCGCCGGCAGACCCTCCTCCCGTGAGAGATCCGAGTGCCTGGTCAAGGGGCGAACCGGAGGAGGCGCCTTGCGGCGTGGCCTTGCCTGAGGGGACCTTGCCTGAGGGGACCTTGCCTGTCGGAGCCCCGCCTGTCGGTGTGTTGTCGGGGCGGGCCGACGCACCAACGAGGGCATCGAGCAAAACCTTCGGATCGAACATGAGAGCCTCCCTTGCAACCTCGAACGGCCCGGACCGGCCTCTCGGGTCGGGTCGGGCTCTCATCCGCAGGCTTGGCCTTATTCCAACGGGAGAGACGGGGAATGGTTCACTCGTTCGGCAACGCGAGCGATCAGCACGCAGGCCGGTGTCGTCGATACGATCGATGGAGAATGAAGGCCTCAGGCCTTCGCGGGCCGCAGGGCCGCTGCTTCACGGGCGAGGCGGCCGACCGTGGCGAAATCCCCAGCCTCGAGGGTCGCCTTGGGGGTGATCCAGGTGCCGCCGACGCACAGGACGTTGGGGAGCGACAGCAACGTCGGCGCGTTGGACAGGTCGACACCGCCGGTCGGACAGAACCCCAGCATGGGCAAGGGACCGCCGATGCCCTTCAGCCAGGCCACGCCGCCCGACGCCATGGCCGGGAAGAATTTCAGCGCCTCGAACCCGAGGCTCGCCAGGGTCATCGCTTCCGACGCGGTGGCGCAGCCGGGCATGACCGGGATCGCCGCGGCCGCGAGTTCCTCCGCGAGGGACGTCGGCGTCCCGGGCGTGACGATGAATTTTGCGCCCGCATCGACCACTTCGGCGATCTGCGATTTGTGAAGGATGGTCCCGGCAGCCACGACCGCATCGGGAACGGCTTTGGCGATCGCAGCGATGGCATCGAGCGCCGCGGCAGTCCGCAGGGTAACCTCGATGACAGGAAGCCCGGCGCCGACGAGGGCTTGCGCCAAATCGATGCTCATGCGGGCGTCGTCGATGGTGACGACGGGAATGACCGGCGCAAGGCCGGCATAGGAACGGAGCAGAGCGGTCTTATCGCGCAAGGTCGGGATCCTCGGACATGCGTGGCTTTCAACCTTACTAGAGCGGGATCGGCAAAAGGGGAAACCGGTTTTTGTCGGACCGCCGAGGGACGGATGTGAATGGGATGAAAAG
>NZ_JBFUKD010000334.1:0-3882 GCF_056401005.1 Microvirga sp. P4_G7
CGAGCCGGCATGGACCGGCTCGGACGTTCCGATCGAAGCCGCCATTCGCGGTCTCGCAGGCGTCACGCTCATGCTGGAGGACGCGGCTCGAACAGGCGCGATCCTGACCGACGTCTTCGGGTTTCGTGAGGCGGCGCGAGAGGGATCGTTAGTGCGCTACAAGAGCAATTCCCCGGTGGGGAACATCGTCGACATCCGCGAGGCGAAGGGCTTTCTGCCTGGGCGTCTCGGCGGCGGCTCGATCCATCACATCGCCTTCCGTGCGGCGGACGATGCGACCGAAGCCGAGATGGTGAAGCGCCTCGCCGAGAACCACGACATCGAGACGACAGAACAGCGCGACCGCAAGTATTTTCGTTCGGTGTATTTCCGCGAACCCGGCGGCATCCTGTTCGAAATCGCGACCGACGTACCGGGGTTCTCGGTGGATGAGAAAGTGGATGTCCTCGGCGATGAGCTTCAGCTTCCGCCGTTTCTTGAATCGAGACGCGGCGAAATCGAAGCCGTCCTCCCCTCACTCAGTTAGATCGACCCATGAGCAATCTGTCTTTCGACCACCGCTTCATTCCCGCGAGCGCGCCGAATCTCGCGCCGGTGCTGCTTCTGCACGGCACCGGCGGCGACGAGAACGATCTCATCCCTCTCGGACAGGCGGTCGCTCCCGGCGCCGCCCTGCTCTCGCCGCGCGGGAAAGTCTTGGAGAACGGCATGCCGCGATTCTTCCGTCGTCTTGCCGAGGGCGTCTTCGATGAAGAGGATGTGAAGCGTCGCGCCAAGGAGCTCGCCGATTTCGTCGCCGAGGCGCGCATCGCCTACGAGCTCGCGGCTCCCGTCGCACTCGGCTTCTCCAACGGCGCCAACATCGCGGCGGCGATGCTGATGCTGCGGCCAGAGGCGCTGTCCGGAGCGGCACTCCTGCGCGCGATGGTTCCTCTCGGCGATCCGCCGGCGGCGGACCTGAGCGGAAAGCGTGTGCTCATTCTCTCGGGTTCGATGGATCCTATCATCCCTGCGGAAAACGCGGCCCGTCTCGCGGCGACGTTGCAAAAGGATGGCGCCGACGTTCAGCATCAATCGCTGCCGACGGGGCACGGCCTGACACAAGCGGACGTCAACCTGACATCCAAATGGTACGCGAACAGGTAGTGCCTCCGCTCACAACGGGATGTTGTCGTGCTTTCGCCACGGCCGTTCGACCTCTTTCGCGCGCAGCATGGCGAGCGCGCGGGCGATGCGGCGGCGGGTGGAATGCGRCATGATCACCTCGTCGATGTAGCCGCGCTCGGCGGCGACGAAGGGCGACATGAAACGGTCTTCGTATTCCTTGGTGCGGGCTGCGATCTTGTCCGCATCACCGATGTCGCTGCGAAAGATGATCTCGACAGCGCCCTTGGCGCCCATCACGGCGATCTSSGCGKTSGGCCAGGCRWAGTTSACGTCGCCGCSCAMRTGCTTSGASGCCATCACGTCRTAGGCRCCRCCGWASGCCTTGCGYGTGATCACCGTCACCAAAGGCACCGTGGCTTCCGAATAGGCGAAGAGCAGCTTCGCGCCGTGCTTGATCAGCCCGCCGTATTCCTGCGCCGTGCCCGGAAGAAACCCGGGCACGTCCTCGAACGTGACGACGGGAATGTTGAACGCGTCGCAGAAGCGTATGAATCGCGCAGCCTTACGGGACGCATCTGAATCGAGCACGCCCGCCAGCACCATCGGCTGGTTTGCGACGATGCCGACACTACGACCCTCGATACGCCCGAACCCGGTGATGATGTTCTTCGCGAAGGATTCCTGAATCTCGAAGAAATCGCCCTCGTCGACGACCTTCAGGATCAGCTCCTTCATGTCGTACGGCTTGTTGGGATTGTCCGGCACCAGCGTGTCGAGGCTTTCCTCGACCCGGTTCGGATCGTCGAAGGTCGGCCACTCGGGAACGCCGTCGAGATTGTTCGAAGGCAGAAAATCCATCAGCCGGCGAACCTGGAGCAACGCCTCCACATCGTTGTCGTAGGCCCCGTCGGCCACCGACGACTTCGTCGTATGCACCTTCGCGCCACCCAGTTCCTCGGACGTAACGCTCTCGTTGGTGACGGTCTTTACCACCTCGGGGCCGGTGACGAACATGTAGGAGCGATCGCGCACCATGAAGATGAAATCGGTCATGGCGGGCGAGTAGACGTCGMCGCCGGCGCACGGCCCCATGATGACGGAAATCTGCGGAATGACGCCCGACGCGATCACGTTGCGCTTGAACACTTCGCCGTAACCGCCCAGCGCGGCGACACCTTCCTGGATCCTGGCGCCGCCGGCATCGAACAATCCGATGATCGGCGCCCGCATCTTCAGCGCCATATCCTGGATCTTCATGATCTTGTTGGCGTGGGTCTCCGACAGAGATCCGCCGAAGACGGTAAAGTCCTTGGCGAACACGAAAGCCGTGCGGCCGTTGATCGTGCCCCAGCCCGTGACGACGCCGTCCCCCGGGATCTTCATCTTCTCCATGCCGAAATCGGTCGAGCGATGCTCGACGAACATGTCGAACTCTTCGAACGACCCGGTGTCCAGAAGCAGCTCGATCCGCTCGCGCGCCGTCAGCTTGCCGCGTGCGTGCTGCGCCGCGATACGCTTCTCGCCACCGCCCAGGCGTGCTTGCGCGCGACGTTCATCAAGACGTTCGAGGATGTCTTTCATGGATGTTCTCTTAGGACCCGCTGGGACGACAGACCGGGGCAAAGACATACGCCCAAGATTGGAAATCAACAACGAATGTGTCGGCCGGACTTCACAAACGATCCTCCTGTCATTAGAGGAATGAATCGTAATTTCGTTGCGAAAAATGACATGAAAATCCTCAGAACAATCGTCTCCATCCTCCCGGCCGCTGCTCTCACCGTAGGCTGCGCCAGCCGCTCCGAGGATGTATCGGCCGCTTACGTCTCCCCCATCATGTACAACAGCTACAGCTGCGGCGAGTTGGGTATGGAGGCTCAGCGCGTCAGCGCCGCGGCGGCGGGTGCCTCGGGGGCGCAGGATTCGCAGCGCACCAAGGACGCCGTCGTCACGACAGCCGCCGTCGTGATCTTCTGGCCGGCCGCCTTCTTCGTCGGCGGCGACAACGCGAAGACCGCCGAATTGGCCAGTCTGAAGGGACAGATGCAGGCGATCGAGCAAGCATCGATCCAGAAGAAGTGCGGAATTAACTTCAAACGGGCCTGACGGGCGCTGACGACGGAGCCTCTACCCTGCTCCGCCCGACAGCTCGTAGACGCGGGACGCGGCCAGGAAGTCGGCCTCCCGTCGCTGCCGCCGCTCCATGGCCTCGTGATCCTCGCCCCAGATCTTCTCCTGGAAGCGCTCGTCCACATGGGCCGCTTCCCATGCCGTCGCCGCATCGATCTCGCCGGCTGCGTGGGCAAGCGCGAGGAGAATCGAACCGGACAGCGTGGTCATCACATGCAACGCCGCGATGGCGAACGGCGATGAATGACGCTCGAGCGCAGCACGAAGCGCATCGATCGACCCCTTCGGCTGCTCCACATGCATCACACCCTGCGACAGGGAGAAGCGCGCATCATGAGTCTTTCGCACCCAGTCGAGAATCGGATCCCAGACTTCGCTCTGGGCGTGAACAAGCCGATCGGGTTCGCCCGCCCTGTAGCAGATCAGATCGGAACCGGCATACCGCACGAGATCGTCGATGACCTCGCTCTTGCGTTCAGCGACACCATCGATCGCCGAGTTGACGATGCGGGTAATGGGCATCTTCGCCGGATCGATCTCTTCGCCCTGATCACCCCACTCGGCAGCCAAAGCTTCGGCTAGAGCCTTTGTCGGAACCGAGAGGGGCTGGCGTCCCGGTGTGCGGGCTTCTCGGCCGTCGAGAGT
>NZ_JBFUKD010000335.1:0-3869 GCF_056401005.1 Microvirga sp. P4_G7
CAACGGGATATGGTCCAGTGGTTCGCGAAGTCCACCACCCGACAGGTCGCCGCAAGATCAGCTCCCGGAACCGGGCGCATCCAAACGTTTGTTTGCGCCTACCGACGACGGCGCGGGTCGTCGTATCAATTGCGTTGACCGGCGCCGCCGAGCGCCAATCGAAGAAGGTCGGTCTGCCGGGTTTCGCCGGTCTTCGCGAAAATTTGTTTCAGGTGAGTTTTGACGGTGTTGAGACTGAGTTCCGACTCGTCCGCATATTCGGAGAGTCGCTTGCCCTGAATGAGCGCTTCGAAAAGTCGGGCCTGGGCGTGGGTCAGTCCAAAGCGATCGGCGACTTCCTTGCCCGTCTTCTGCGGTTTGCTATTGGGATCTTCGATGATGAGCATGGCGGTCGGCGCGCTCGGTACGCCGATCTGGCGATGATCGGCCGGCACCGGCGTAACGGATATCCTGACGGGCGAGCCGTCCTGGCTCCGGAGCGATAGATTGCCGCCTGCAACGAGGCTCTTGCCGCCGCCCGCGAGAGCGGCCTGGCGTATCAGCCGCAGCAAATCTTGCGTCGCCGATGCGGTCAAACCGACGATATGGTCGAACCGAACCATCAACGTGCGGCCAGATGAGAGGATATCTTCACCAACGCGGTTCGCGAGGATGACGCGTCCCTCGCCGTTGGTCAGGATGACGCCGATCTGCAGATGGTCGAAGGCCGAGAAGGTACCGTCATGACGGAAGCGCGCCAGGGCGAGTTCCTGGTGGACTTTCACGGCCCTGCGGATATGGGGCATGATGATGTTCCAACCGGATGTCTCATCACGCTCGAGTTCCGCGAACCGGCGGGGGCGCAACACGGTAACGCATGTGGCCTCGGTTCCACTGACGATCAGCGGCGTCGCGATCATCTCGTAAAGACCCTGCGGACGCAGCCAGTCGGCGTAGAATTCACCACGCTCCAAAGCCGACGGATCGACGAGGCGGGCGCCGACGAGCAGCTCACCCTCGCGGGTTGGCGACGATCCGGGGGTGGGCCAGATCTGCGGGTACCAAGGATTCACGTTCGCGTAGTATTGCGCGTAATTCGCCGCAAATGCCGGGTCGCCGCCGCCATACTCGACGAGGCCGACTTCGTTATTGCTTGAATTTTGAGAAAAAAGACCTGCGTTTCCACGGAACAGACGCGAAAACTCGATCAGAAAATCGCTCCAGCGCTCCCTGTCGAGGGATGCAGCGTAAACAAGTTCTATGAGATTAAAGAGATCCTTGTCGTTCATATCGACCTTATTGAACGTCGTTTGACACAGCAAAGCGCGATGAAAAAACGGAGTGTTGTTTGTTCTACTTTGCGATGTGCCATTTAACTGAACGGTGCCCCGGGTCTGCTCAGGTCTGAGCTTTCTTCTCGCTGAGGCGTTCTGAGCCCAGGCAGGTTGACTTGGAGGAGCGGGCGGGAGGAGGGGGATGGACTGAAACGGTGGCGCGAGAATTGGGCGACCAAGGACGGCAACTCATAGGCGAACCGGCTTTTGGGGCGTTCTGCACGCGAGGGTTACCATACGACATCCTTTGGTTGTCGTACCTAAACGACATTACGTCAAGGGTAGTTCCGCACATGCCGGCTAGTCGTCGAGAGCCTTCRCAATTTTCAGGGCGGTATTCCAATTTCGGTTGGTGCCGACAGCACCCAGGGCCTTGAGGCCGAAGCCGGCCGGGATCCGTGATTCGGATATATTGGCGTTCCCGAACCAGATATAGAAATCCCCATCTGCCGTTCGCTCGATCCGCTCCTCGGCAGATGTTCGCCGTTTGAGCTGTTCGAGTCCGGCATCGGGCAGCGACGTCCGCATAGCCCAGACGAGAAGTCGCGACGGGGCGATGGCGGCCTCCGCTGGGAATGGATTGGACGCGAGCAATGCACGCCACTGGTCGCTGGTCTTGACGATGATCTCCGTCGGCTTGCCGTAGAACGCCCGACACGCCGCCTCCAGCTCACGCTCGAGTGTGCGCGGCGCCTTGCGGGAGCGAAATACGAGATTGCCTGTCGCTATCACAGAGCGCACGTCCACGCCGCCGACTTGCCGGACGAAGTCCTTCGCGTCGGTCATCTTGACCCGCTGTCCGTTGATCAAGATGCTGCGCATCAGAGCAACCATCAACGCCATTGCTTTTCCTTTTCGCATTTTGCCGAGGCAGCACCTTTTGCCATTGTCCGCGGATCGGCACCATTCCATTTCCGACTGGTCGCAAGGAAATCAATTCAATTGCCATTCTGCGCCGGGCTGGCAGCATCGCCGTGACGCGAGGAGAACAAGATGTCGAACGAGTCCGCGCCCAGACCCGCCAATCTCGCAGGTCCGGCCCCCGAGTTTCCATGGCCGGACAACAAGCGCTGTGCGCTTTTCCCAGGCTTCGACGTGGACGCGGAATCGGTGTGGCTCGGAATGGACAGGCGCAATGCCGAGCGGCTCGTCACCATGTCCTATGGCGGGTACGAGGCGAGGGTAGGAATACCCAAACTTCTGGAATTGCTCGCCCGCTATGAGGTCAAGGCCACCTTCTTCGTTACCGGCTGGACTGTCGAAGCGCACCCCGCCGCCTGCGAGGCGATTCTGAAGGGAGGCCACGAGATCGGGCATCACGGTTATTGGCACCTGCGTCCCGAACCGGGCGATCTTTCGACCATGATCGAGGAGGTCGATCGCGGCTTCGATGCGCTGAAGCGTGTGCTCGGCGTCACTCCCATCGGATATCGCGCTCCGTCTGGAGAGAGCTTTACCGAATTGCTGGCGTTGCTGCGCGACAGGGGAATTCGGTACTCGAGTTCGTGGCGCGACGATATTCGCCCGTATCGACACGTGCTGCCAGATGGGCCAGGGCCGATCGAAATTCCCGTGAACTACTCCTTCGACGATTGGAACTTCGGAATCACGCATCGCATGAGTTCGCGGGCCCTCTTCGGACGCGAGGAAGTGCTGTCGATCTGGCGCGATGAATTCGATCAGACGCGGGAATGGGGCGGGGTTGCGACGATGATCATGCACCCGCAAGTCTCGGGCCGGCCGATGCGATATCGGATCCTCGAGGAATTCCTGCAATACGTACGCCGATACGACGACGTGTGGTGGACGACGGGGCGCGAGATTACGGAGCATTTCGAGGCCGGTGAACGCGCACAAGCCGTTTGACGGTTACGCGGATAGCGCGGTCGGCGAAGGTATCTCCTTCGGTTCGCAATCGCGCGCTTCGCGCAGAACCCAATCGCGCAATGTCGACAAGCCCGCGCTCATCGGCCGGTCGGCCGGCGTCGTCAACCAATAGCTGTTCCTGCTCGCGAAGCCGAGGCCGAGAGGATTGAGGAGCAATCCGCTCGACAATTCATCGAGGATGAGGCTGCGCGGCACAAGCGCCAATCCCTGACCGCTGATGGCCGCGCGAATGACGAGCGAATAATAGCCGAAGCGCACGATGCGCGCGGGCGAAAGCTCATCGAGGCCATGGGCCTTTCCGAAATCGGTCCAGCGAAGCGGAGTCTGGCGGTGATCGAGGACGGGGAAGCGACCGACATCTTCCGCCGAGGCGATGCCGCCGCTGCGTGTAATCAAATGGGGCGATCCGACGAGAATGACGTCCCGTCCCAGCACATAATCCGCGTTCCAGCCTGGCCATTCGCCGTCGCCGAAACGAAATACAGCATCAGCCTCTTCGAGCGTGTCGCTCGGTGCAAATGTCGTGAATTGGACTTCGATGTCGGGATGAAGATCGGAGAACCGCGAAAACCGCGGCATGAACCAACGATCTCCGAGAATCGGCAACACGTGAAGCCGGATTGCCGGTTGTGTCGCTCGCAACGCCGCGACGCGAACCGCCGCGGTCTC
>NZ_JBFUKD010000336.1:0-3863 GCF_056401005.1 Microvirga sp. P4_G7
GGGCGATGACTCTGCGGAACATCAGCCACCGATGCATGCCGACAGAGCGCGCCGCTTCGAGTTCGCCGCGGCTGACCACCTGAAACGCGCCGCGGAAGACCTCCGCCTGGTAAGCTCCGGATACGATGCCGATCGCAAGCGCACCGGTCAGGAAAGCCGGCATGCCGATGAAACCATCGGCACCGAAGAGGCCGCCGATGGCTCCCAAGGCCGCGCTGCCGCCGAAATAGAAGAGATAGATCACGAGGAGGTCGGGAATGCCCCGCAGGACCGTCGTGTAGCCGTCCGCCACGCTGCGAGCGAAGACGTTCGTGGAAAGCTTCGCCCAGGCGACGAGAGTGCCGACGACGGCGCCGCAGAGAAAGCCGCACAAGGCCACCGCCAAGGTCATGGCGGTGGCGATCAAAAGGGACTGACCCCACCCATTTGGCCCAAAGCCGATGAGTTGAAAATAACTCAGCTGTTGCACGCGTTCGATGTCCTGCTTTTCGCTGCCGGAAGAGGACAGGGTCGGGAGCCGAATTTCAGCTTATAGAAAGCCGGCTCCGCGATCCACGCCACTCGTCCGAACAGCGACGTCACTTCGAGGGTTCGAGGCTTCAGCTCTGGGGCGACATGTCGACCTTGAACCATTTCGTCGTCAGTTTCTGGATCGTACCATCGGCGATCGCAGCTTGAACGGCGGCATCGAACTCGGTCTTCAATGCGGTGTCATCCTTGCGAAGTCCGACAGCGACGCCGCGTCCCAACACGCCCCCGGAGACTCCCGCGCCAGCGATCGCCATGTTCTTGAACTCAGGCTGATCCAGCGTCGCCTTGATGGAGGAATGAGCGGCGAAGATCGCGTCCACGCGTCCCGCCGCAAGATCGAGATCATGCTGCTCCGTGGTCTTGTATTCACGGATCGTGATGGCGTCCTTGAGATACTTTTCCAGGAAGGCGGAGTTGACCGTAGAGCCCTGAGTGCCGACCGTCTTGCCCTTGAGCAGAGCCTTCCATTCGGCGACGGTCTTCTCGGTTGCGGCGGGATCCTTGTCGAGGTTCACCCGCTCACCCGTGCCCGCCAGCTTGGCGAGAGGGGAGTCTTTCGGGACCGCGAAGCCGTGCAGACCCGATGCGTAGGGCCGTGAGAAGCTGATGACTTCGAGCCGCTTGTCGGTGATGTTCATGCCGGCCATGATCGCATCGTATTTCTTCGCGTTCAGAGCCGGGATGATGCCGTCCCAATCCTGGGCGACGATTTCGCATTTCACCTTCATTCGGGCGCAAAGATCATTGGCGAGGTCGATCTCGAAGCCCTCGAGCTTGCCGCCGGCGCCGGTAAAATTCCAGGGAGCGTAGGCACCCTCGGTGGCGATCTTGACGGTTTTCGTCTGAGCGGCTGCGCCACCGACGGCGAGAGCCGAAGCTAGGATGCTGAGGCCGATGGCCTTGAAAAAATTCATCGTCGTTCCTCTGTCGCGCTTTGTTTTGTGTCTTTTGACGAGAATGCCTCAAATGACGGCACTCGCGGCACAAACCTAGCAGACAAACACCTTCGGAGCGCAAGCCCTAAACATGGCCAAGCGGCAGGCACCCGTGGCACTTTCGGTCGCAAGTGCCTCATGCATGATCCGCGAAGGGAAAATGGCAGGCCGTGAGGATCCTGCGCAGATTCAACAGGATAAGGTGCGATAGGCGCGAAGCCGGTTCCCACATTGCTGATCACGCTGAGGCCCTCATACGAAAAGGCGCAGCCGGAGCCGCGCCTTTCCGCACCAATTTCAACGGGACTTAGCCTTTAGGCGTAACGTTGACCTTGAACCACTTCTGCGAGAGCTTCGCGACCGTGCCGTCGTTGATCGAAGCGCGGATGGCGTCGTCGAAGCTCTTCTTGAGTTCGGTGTCGCCCTTGCGCAGTCCGACGCCGACGCCGGCGCCGAGGAGGCCGCCTGTGATCGACGGTCCGACCAGAACGTATTCCTTGAACTCAGGCTTCTCGAGCGTCCCGATGATCGCAGTCGCGTCCGCGAGTACGGCATCGATGCGGCCCGCGGCGAGATCGAGATCATGCGCTTCGGTGCTCTTGTACTCACGGATCTCGGCCGTACCCTTCAGGTACTTGTCGGCGAAGTTCGCGTGGATGGTCGAGCCCTGAACGCCGACGGTCTTGCCCTTGAGGAGCGGCTTTGTGGCCTCGATGGACTTTTCGGCGGCCGCCTGTTGTGTGCCGAGGTTGTAGGAATCACCGCTGCCAGGCATTTTCGCCAGGGGCGAGCTCTTGGCCACGAGATAGCCGTTCGGCGAATTGGCGTAGGGACCCGCGAAGTCGATCACCTTCTTGCGTTCGTCGGTGATGCTCATGCCGGCCATGATGGCGTCGTATTTCTTGGCCGTGAGAGCCGGAATGATGCCGTCCCAATCCTGGGCGACGATTTCGCACTTCACCTTCATGCGGGTGCAGAGATCGTTGGCGAGATCGATCTCAAAGCCCTCGAGCTTGCCGCCGGCGCCGGTGAAGTTCCAGGGGGCGTAGGCGCCCTCGGTGGCGATCTTCACAGTCTTGCCTTGAGCCGCTGCGCCACCGATGGCGAGGGCGGAGCCGAGGATGGCCAGGCTGACGGTCTGGATGAATTTCATCGTTGTTCCCTTGTTGTCTTTATAAGCGCGTCGAAACGCAGCTTATCCTTCCGCGACCACTCGGCCGCACCGTGACTTAATAACTGCCAAACCTCGGAAAAAGGCAAGGGGCTCGACATCGGGGTGGGAAAGGTCATCAGGGGCGCCTTTCGTCGAAGGAAATCGGCCATTGCGGCAAGGGCTCGGGAATGCCATGACGCTTCAAAGCGAAACGATGGGCACCATAGACGAATGGATCAGGGGCTGATCGACACATTGAGGGCTCAGCTTGGCCCGGGTTCGGTCATCACGGACCCGGCCGAGATGGTGGCCTATCTCACTGAGATGCGTGGCCTCTATCAGGGACGAGCGAGCGCTGTGGTGCGTCCCCGGGACCGCGAAGAGGTCGCCCTTGTCGTAAGGGCATGTTCCTCGGCCGGTGTCCCGATAGTCCCGCAAGGCGGGAACACCGGCCTTGTCGGCGGCGGTACTCCCTTCGCGGGGATCGTTCTCTCCCTAACCCGCCTCGACGCCATTCGCGAAATCGACGATGTGAATGCGACGATCACCGTCGAGGCCGGGTGTATCCTGAAGGATGTGCAAGAAGCGGCGGATTCGGCGGGCTTGCTGTTTCCACTCTCGCTCGCATCCGAAGGTTCCTGTCGGATCGGCGGCAACCTGGCGACCAATGCCGGCGGAACGGCGGTCCTGCGCTATGGCAACATGCGCGAACTCACCCTCGGCCTCGAAGTGGTGCTTGCCGACGGGCGCATCTGGAACGGCTTGCGGGGATTGCGCAAGGACAATACCGGGTACGATCTGCGCGATCTTTTCATCGGTTCGGAAGGAACGCTTGGGATCATCACCGCTGCAGTGCTGAAGTTGTTTCCCAAACCAAAGACGCGTGTGACCGCGTTCATTGGCATGGCGAGCCCGCGTGCCGCATTGGCACTGTTCCGGCTCTTTCGCGAGCGTGCGGGCGACCAATTGACGGCATTCGAATACATTCCGCGGTTCGGTCTGGAGATCGTGCTGAAACACGCCGAAGGCGCCGTCAAACCGCTCGTCGATCAGCATGATTCTTACGCCCTGATCGAGTTGTCTTCCTCACAGCAGGGAGCAGAACTCCAGAGCACGATGGAGGATGTGCTCTCCGATGCGATGGAAAGCGGAATCGTCGCGGATGCGGTCGTCGCCGCAAGCGAGGCGCAGAACCATGCTCTCTGGGCGCTGCGTGAAAGTCTGTCCGAGGTGCAGCGCAAGGA
>NZ_JBFUKD010000337.1:0-3862 GCF_056401005.1 Microvirga sp. P4_G7
GTCCACGCTTGAGCTCAGATATCTCAGCGCGAATGTCGACGCTCGATTGCTGCTTATCTGTTGCGTCCATCTTGCCTCCATCGGGGTTCATGCTGGGTCACGGCATACTGATCAGACAAGATCTGCCGAACTTTCGGATCTGGATGGGTCAACCGCGCGGGGTATCCTGCGCTTTCAAAAACTCGATCGGCCGCTCGAGCGTCCGCATCGTCCAGTGTCGTGATGCCAATGGCGGATCGGTGATCCTCTAGGATTTTCTCGACCTGAGCCCGCTCGCTATCTGTGAGGCCATCATTCGGCATTGTCGCGCTTGCGGGATATCCTCCGGACTTGAAGACAGTCTCTACGATCTCATCATCGCGATCTGCACTGCCTGTGACGTCCCTTTGATCTCGAAGGATGGTCGGGACTTTGTCGAACTTTGTAGTGGTCGCCGCTTCTCCACCGCCGTCGAGTCCGGTTGTCTCACTAGTCCCATCCGACGCGCCGGCATGCCGGTAGCCCTCCGGAAGAGGAACGGCTGCAGATTTCAAAGGCAGACCTTGCGTTAGATTGTAGATATCCAGCGCGGCAACGCCGCGTTCAATGACACCTGAAGCGTACTTGGCAAGAATGCTCTCAGCGGCGGCCATTGAGCACGCGCCGCGCTTCGCGCCTCGCGCTGCCTGTGCGCGCCAGTGCTTGACGTCGCGTTGGATTGATTCAGCCGTCATACCCACCTCGCATTGGTTTGCGACCGCGCCGGAGAAACCGACGCAGCCGCGTCACGACGCCCTGGGAGAGGAGATTCTCCTTCGCCGTGGTCTGAAATCTCTTTCGTGGTCATCATCGCCGTCTCAGTCCTAGCGCTTTGCGGAAGGCAGCGATGCGATGAATGTGGCGATTGCCGTATCCGGCACGACAACGCGGCGCCCCAATTTGCGCGCGTCGAGTTCGCCAGCACGAATGATCTGGTTAGTCTTCGATTTGCTGAGATTAAGCCGCTCTGCTGCTTCGCTGACGGGAAGCAATCGCGTCGCAATCGAGTGATCGTTTAACATCGTAATCCTCAGCGGTACTGAGCACTCGCTCAAATCTGAGGATAAGCATCAGCGATAATTCGCGATGCTGTAAACAATCAATGATGCTTCAATTTGACAGGAGTGCGATGTGTTTCGATATATTGCTTTGCGCCACTCGTTTGTTCACTCTTGTACTGTGGATAAGTCGCTCTCACCGATTCACTCGATGGCTCCGCTTACTGTGTTGGCAAGTCCAATCATCCTTGAGAACAATCACGGTGAGCCGATCTTGCGCCTTGTGTCCGACGCAATGTCGGAGGCGCCGCTTCCGAGTGTGGTCGATGGTTCAATCGGGGAAGCGACGGTTCAGACCGTGAACGCCCGCGATCTACATGCCTTCATGGAAGTCGGAAGGGTATTTGCCGCTTGGATAGTGGAGCGAATTCAGCAGTACGATTTCGTTGAAGACGTGGATTACGTAGTTTTTTCCGAAACGGGAAACAACCCCCAGGGAGGTCGCCCCTCCAAGGAATACGCTATCTCCCTCGATATGGCCAAAGAGCTTTCGATGGTCGAGCGGAACGAGAAGGGCAAGCAGGCCCGCCGCTATTTCATCGAATGTGAGCGCAAGGTGAAGTTCGAGTTTCGAAATTAGATCGAAAAGTCGAATTGACGACTTCAATGTTGTTGGAAGTCCCGACGGTCGGTAAATTTTTACCGACCGGTGGACGGCCGACGGATTACTTCGATGGATCACATTGCCAACGCCGACGGCTCCCTCTCTGCATCGCAGATGCCGCAATGGCGCTCCAGATCCGAACCAAGCCCCCCCCCCGAGCGGGCCGACTCGATATCCTCACCGTGTGATCTTGTGAGATGCAGCGCCTCCGGCGGAGACCACTTTCGCTAAAATGAGCCAAAGTTTTTGTCTTTCTGGCCCGGAGGTCATCTCCCTCCCGGGCCGTGTGCGGAGTACATTTCGGCATCGTAAATCTTTGAAATGATTGCTCCCCCGTTTTGGAGAGTAAAGGCAAGCTTGCCCTGATTGTAACCCTTCACGATTGCTGACGACTCCACATCGCGACTGGGGTGGATCCTCTTAGCCGGATTGGACGAATGGCCGTCATTCGGATTTTTCCCCAGTTTCGGGGAAAATTAGACCGGGACGCTAGTCGCACGATTGAGGGCTGGCCTCCGAGTTCCTCGCGTCCTCGCAAATATCCATAAGGGTTCTTAAGTTGCTTGCCGCTCAGCATTGGTTCCCCAAGTTCGGGAAACCAATGACCCACGCACGACGATCCTCTTTGTTCGGAATGTTCGAAACGTTTTCAAGGAGTTCGTCTACGTTTTCTACGAGAATGTAGAAAAGCCGTGATTTTCGTTTGATATCCTCCTTTAAGCAAACCCAGATTGCGGCGCTTTGTCAAAAGTGGTTCTTCGTCATCATCCATGGTCAGAGCGTCGATCGATGGAAGCAACCTGTTTCCCCAATCTTGGACGAAGACTTGGTTCGTCATTGCGATGTCTCTGATGTGGTGGCCAGCGCTGTTTCCCAAATGGCAGGCCGGGGTTAGCCTTTCCGCGACCATCCGCAATGAGTGAGTTCATGACTTTGACTACAGAGGCTTCAATGACAAGTTGGTGCGAAGGTCGTCCCCATCGCACAACGAGGCCATCTGCGATCAACTGGTCGATGTCCTGCCGTGCGAAGCCGAGGCGCTTGCGCGCAGTACGCAGCAGCGCGCTCGCCATTTCCTTTGGTATTATGCGCTGAGGTGGATCGCCGACTACAAACGCTCTGCGCTCCAATTTTGGTCGGATCACTTTCGGCGTTTTGCGTTTGCTGGCGCAGCTAGAATCCGCATCCATCAGCGAACCAACCGTAGATTCGAAGTGGGAACATCACCGGATGTTGGAAAGCTCCAAGTCATGTCCGCGACAGTTAGTGCGCCATAGACGGCCTCAGCAATGGACAGTGCTCTCGCCTCTGCGTCGGGCTCCGTTACGCCGATCGAGCAGATGTCGTGAAATCCGGTGGTGACATCCAACATGATGGCTCTGAAAGTCTGAGGGTCACACGTTGTTTTCCAAACTCCCACAATGATGCCCTTAACGGCTCCGCACTCTCGCACCAGTAACACTTCTTGTTCTCGGTCATTTTCTCTCCTTCATTTCCAGCTTGGGTCTGCCACCTTCAAGCGATCGAGTGCCACGGCGGCCAAAGCTACATTGGKACAGGAAGACTCAAACGCTCAGCACGGCGCGCCGCGCGCTCATGCTGCACCTCGAGCTACACCGACCGTCTCGACAGCGGTTCCGTCAGATTTCAGCCGCTCGAGAAAGACGAGAAGGTTTGCGGCTCCCTTCGTGATGGAAAGCGCGCCATCCTGATGCGCCTGTCCGGTCTCGGGAACTCTGCGTGCTCTCGCGAACCGAACAGCGGCGTGCAGCTGTATTTCACCTTCTTGAATGATCTTGATGCTTCTCCAAGCCTCTTCGATTTCTCCTTTGGTGATGCTGATTGTCACAACCTCGGCTGCCCGATTGCTGCCCCGCAGCGATCCACGTTCCGTCATCACCATTTCGGGAGAGGAATTGCACACCGCGCATGGATTGCTATATTCATTTGAAGCCATTTGAATTGACCTTTCCTGGTTTTCGATGGTTAGGCCGGCGGGGTGTTTCGAGCACCTGCGTCGGCCGCTCTATTCCAGGAGGTGAGAGCGTGTCAGTCCGCACCCCCTACCTGGTAAACTATAAGTGTCCGCTCTCAGGTACCGATAAGGCGCCAAAAACGGGGTTCACGGTCCGCTCTCAGGTACCGTTAGCGGCTTTTTTGAATTCCACGGTCCGCTCTGGGG
>NZ_JBFUKD010000338.1:0-3859 GCF_056401005.1 Microvirga sp. P4_G7
GTCGGGATCCGTACCGACACGGAAATACACCTGCAGAGAATAGCTGCCGTCATTGCCGCTGACCGACTTCATGTAGAGCATGTTGTCGACGCCGTTCATCTGCGCTTCGATCGGCTGCGCGATGGTGGATTCGACGACTTCCGCGCTCGCTCCGGGATAGCGCGCCGTCACCTGGACCTGTGGCGGCACGATATCCGGAAACTGGGCGWTCGGGATGCGCGTCAGCGCAATGAGCCCGGCGAGGGTGATGACGATGGCAATGACGATGGCGAGCCGTGGGCGATCGACAAATACGGCCGAGATCATGGATCAGCCCTTCGGTTGGCTGGGCGCGGGCGCGGCATCGACTTCGACGCCCGGCCTCACCTTCTGAATACCGTCGACGATGACGCGGTCGCCAACCTGCAATCCCGCCGTCGCAACCACGTCCGTGCCGCGCACCGCGCCCAAGGTGACGCGTTTGGCCTGAACCTTGCCGTCGGCGCCGACGACGTAGACGTACGACCCGGCTTGATCATTGAGAACGGCTCTCTGGGGAACGACCAGCGCCTCTTCAGGCTTCGGCTCCTCGACCCGCAGGCGAACATATTGGCCATCGACGAGAAGTCGTTCGGGATTTGGGAAAACCGCGCGAACAGTCAACGTATCCGTCGATTGATCGACCGTCACATCGGTGAAGTCGATCTTGCCGACTTGGTTGTAGTAGCTGCCGTCAGACAGTTGCAGGCGAACGACGGCGCCTTCCGGGCTCTCCTGTCGTTTCTCCAATCTGCGGCGCACGTCCAGGATCAGACGCTGGCTGACGGGGAACGTGACATAGATTGGGTCTTGGCTGACGACGGTTGCGAGAGCGCCTGAATCCGGTCCGACGAAAGCGCCCTTCTGGAACGCGGCGCGACCGACGCGCCCTGCCACGGGCGAACTGATCCGCGTGTAGCCGAGATTGATCTCCGCCTCTTTCAATGCGGCCTGGGCCTGCAGAACCGATGCGTCCGCGATTCTCTTGTCGGCCTGACGATCATCGTAGACCGCCTGCGAGATGGTTTGACGTGGCAAGAGCTCGGCCGCGCGCGCCAGCTGAACTTTGGCGTTCTCGGCTTTCGCCTCCGCAGCCGCGAGGTCAGCCTTGCGCTGATCGACGAGCGCTTGATACGTGTCGTCCTCGATCGTGAAGAGGAGCTCGCCCTCCTTGACGTCTTGGCCTTCGGTGAAATTCTGCGAGTTGAGATAACCCGTTACGCGAGCGCGAATATCGACCTTGTCGACGGCGACGACACGACCGGTGAACGTCAATCCGAACGTCACTGGACTCTTCTCGATCGTTTGAACAGTCACGGCAGGTTTCGGCATTGCTCCCTGGGCGAGCGCCGCAGCGCTTGCCATCAACGAGCCCAGCAGGACCAATGCCTGCCAGGAGCCGCGGCGTCTCCCTTTCGAGGTAAGGAGAACTCTCATGCCACGCCCCTCCTTGTCGCGCTATCGCGCACCTCGACACCATTGCACAGAACAGCGTTGCCTAGGTAGCCTCCCGATACAATCAGGGGAAGAATGTAGGCCGATGAGGAAAAACCCCGAGGTGGGTTTTGACCGCGGCGCGGGCGCATGATGAGTGCTTCATGGGTAAGCGTGCCCGCGGCCTGCTCATCGAATTGTGAGAAAACTGTCCGATCCTGCGAAAAAAACAAAGACGGCAGTAGCGGGAACGGGGTGTCTTCCGGCATGATGGGTGCAGCTAGAACGTTGGCGACGCTCGTCGTCGGCGAACGCCTAATGTTGAGATTGTCCCGTGACGAATTTTGCCCCCGTCCTTCTTCTCGCAAGCCAAATGCTCCTGCCGATCGCCGATGAACCACCTCGGCTTGCCGTCGAGGAGAGCTGCAAGGCGGCTTTGAAGCTAGATCCCGAGACCGGCAGCCTCGAGGCGTGCATGAACGATGAGAAGGCTGCGCTCGCCACGCTGAAGACCACCTGGACGACCTACCCGGCCATCGATCGCACCCGCTGTGTCGAGGAAACGTCGACGGGCGGTTCCCCGAGCTATGTGGAGGTCATGACGTGCCTTCAGACCGCTCAGGAGGCGCGTAAAGTTCCCAAGAACTGATACGGCGGGCGGGCGGCCCATCGATCATGCTTCGATCATATGGTGTCGAACGGCGTAGCGGACGACGTCCGCTGTCGAGTTTGCCCGGATCTTGCGCATCGCCATCGTGCGATGCGCTTCGACAGTCTTGATGCTCACGCTGAGATGCTCGGCGATCCTGCGGTTGCTCAAACCTGCGGCAATCAACTTCACGACCTCAGATTCTCGTCGGGTAAGCGCCCGCGCTGTCGAACCCACGACCTCGATTGGGGCCTCGCTCAGGCCGTTGAGTAGCGTGGCGGATACCTGCCAAGTGAAGTAAGGCCGGTGGTCAAGCAAGGCCTCGACAGCGGCCAGGATGTGTTCTCCACCATCGGTCTTGAGGACATAGCCGCGCGCTCCGACCGTGACCAGTTCACGAATACTCTTCTCGTCCTCCTCGGCCGTGAACACCAAAATCTCGGTGTCATGAAGCAGCGCACGGATCTGTCCGAGGATACCGCAGAGGTCACCCGGAAATGACGACGGGTCGACGATGATGATATCGGGGCGAGTCGACAGGGCCAACCCGGCGAGATCCTCGATCGCGACGGCTTCGCCGACGATTGTCCATCCATCCCGCTCGTCGATCATCGATCGGAGGCCGCAGCGGACAATCGGATAGGGGTCGGCGATGAGAAGGCGTGCGAGCAACCGGACGCCGCCGGTCCGAAAGACGTCGCCTCCCATTCCGAAGGCGTCACCTGTGCGGTTCTGCGGTGGGTGCATGGCGGTCCATCCTCACGTCTGGCCGAGAATATGATAGCCGGCAACGGCTGCCTTGCGCATCCCGTGAAGTACCAGATCCCAGCCACAAAAATCCGCGGTGGACGTCAGGGTTACAGCCTGACGTCGTGTTCAGACGTGGCCATTCGAGAACATCGTCCATCAGGAAAACGCTGAGGCCAACCGGAGAAAGATGCAACCGCGCCTCGGGTCATGACCTGATGGCCAATCGGGCAGTCGTGCTGAAGATACCCCTGTGTTTCAACGCTCGACTGGAGAACTTGGATGAGCGAATTTCCGTCTCGTTCCTTCGATGCTTACGAAAAACTCAGTCCTTTCGAAATCAAGGACAAGCTGATCGAGCTCGCCAAAGACAGTGCCAAGAAGGCGGCTGTCACAATGCTCAACGCCGGGCGCGGCAATCCCAACTGGGTCGCGACGACACCACGAGAAGCCTTCTTCCTACTCGGACAATTCGCCATCGAGGAATGCAAGCGCGTCATGGACGGGCCCGATATGGGCGGCATGCCCCAGACCCCCGGCATCGCCGGACGATTGGAACAGTTTCTGAAAACCAATCACGATCGCCCTGGCGCGACCATGCTGAAGGAGTTGGTGCCGTTCGCAGTCGCGCGGTTCGGTTTCGTGGCGGACGCCTTCGTCCATGAGTTGGTCGATTCCATTGTCGGCGATAATTATCCGGTGCCGGACCGCATGCTGCAGCATGCTGAGAAGGTGGTGCACGAATATCTGATCTGGGCCATGTGCGACAGCAAATCGCCCGGCGGCCAATACGACCTGTTCGCGGTCGAAGGCGGCACGGCGGCCATGTGCTACACCTTCAAATCGTTGATGAAGAACCGCATTCTTCACAAAGGCGATACGATTGCGATCGTGACGCCGATCTTTACGCCTTATCTCGAGATTCCCCTGCTCGAGGATTACGCCTTCAATGTCGTGCATATCAACACGCGAGCGGAGGAGATCTTTCAGTTGACCGACGAGGAGCTGAAG
>NZ_JBFUKD010000339.1:0-3850 GCF_056401005.1 Microvirga sp. P4_G7
GTATGCGCGCAGCCGCATGATCCGCGACGGCAAGGGGCAGCCCTCGCTGATGATCGGTGCGTGCCTCGACGTCACCGAGCGTAAGGAAGCGCAGGAGCGGCAGACGCTGTTGCTTCAGGAGCTCAATCATCGTGTGAAGAACACCCTGTCCGTCGTGCAGTCTCTTGCCGTGCATACGCGCCGCGGCAGCCCGGATCTCGACACCTTTCAGAACGCGTTCGAATCCCGCCTTCTGGCGTTGTCGGCAACG
Source organism: Microvirga sp. P4_G7 (assembly GCF_056401005.1). Lineage (NCBI taxonomy): Bacteria > Pseudomonadati > Pseudomonadota > Alphaproteobacteria > Hyphomicrobiales > Methylobacteriaceae > Microvirga > Microvirga sp. P4_G7. The sequence goes on from NZ_JBFUKD010000339.1 coordinate 251, forward strand.
CATAATCTGCTGACACAGGAATTGTGGGAGAGCGTCTCGCTCGGTGAAATCCTCAATGCGGAACTCGATCCGCACGGAGGCATCGACAACGGGCGCGTGCGCGTGTCCGGCAGCGCGATCCGCCTCAAGCCGCATCAGGCCCTGAGCTTCGGCATGGCCCTGCACGAACTGGTGACGAACGCCGTCAAGTACGGCGCCCTCTCGGTGCCGCACGGCCAACTCGACATCTCCTGGCGGGCGGAGGCCGAAAGCGGCGGTGACACGCGCCTCGCCGTCGATTGGGTGGAGCGCAATGGACCCGTCGTGCGCGAACCGACGCGCCTCGGCTTCGGCTCGAAACTGATTGAGCGCAGCATCCGCGACGAACTCGGGGGCCTCATCGAAATGCGCTTCCTGCCCGAGGGCCTGCGCTGCTCGCTGACGATGCCGCTGTGACGAATTCCCCACTTTCCTTGGGTTCGGTGTCGGACGCGTCTGGTAGCAGCGCAGGAATTTCCGAATGTCGCAGGAGGGTGGTTGGCGAGGGTGGTTGGCGGGGTTTTGGTTGTTCATCACCGACAAAGCGGCATAAAGTTTGCGCCCAACCTCGCTTTTGCGTAACGGCGGCCCGAGTTATTCTGAAGACCCTGGGTTAGAGATCTCAGAGCATGGCGAAGCTCATTTTCAGAATGAACCAGTCCCTCGACGGCTACGTCGACCACATGGCAATGCCGCCACGCCCCGCAATTTTTCGTCACTGGACCGAGCAAGTGCGCGCCCTCGCCGGCAGCGTGTACGGTCGCCGCATGTACGAGGTCATGCGTTATTGGGACGAAGACAGTTCTGAATGGAGCGCCGAGCAGCACGAATTCGCGGCGGCGTGGCGGAACCAACCGAAGTGGGTTGTATCGCGTTCGCTGAAGTCGGTCGGCCCCAACGCCACACTTGTCGAGGATGACGTCGAGGAGGTGATACGTGGGCTGAAGGCAAAGCTCGTTGGGGAGATTTCAGTTTCGGGACCAGACCTAGCACGAAGTCTGACCGACCTTTGTCTTATCGATGAGTATCAACTCTACTTCCATCCGGTCGTGCTTGGTCACGGCAAGCCATTCTTCGCCGGCCCCCGGCCGCCGCTTCGCTTTGTGGCCAGTGATCTGATTGGCGACGACGTGATCAGGTTGACCTACGTCCCTGCCTAATCACGCCCGCGACCATCCTCGTCATGGCCGGGCTCGTCCCGGCCGCCCCGATGACTAAACGCGCGGCGATCTCCGCATCGAGGTCCCCGGGACAAGCCCGGGGATGACAAGAGTGTATGGCGTTTACCGAGAGTTTCGCGAAGGCGGGGACGACTAGCAATCATCCCCTGCGAGCCGAAGCAGACGGAAGGGGGCCTTGCCGCCGCCGGCGCGCGTAATTCGCTGTACACCCGAATCCAGAACAGCACCGTCGCCCGGTCGCGGTCCCGCTCGGCGAGAAAGGCGCGTAGCAGGCTTTCCTCACCGGCAGCCGCGCCGTAGCACCCGACCAACACCCGCCCCGCCTTGGCCGGTTCGAGCCGAAGCCAGAGCTTAGCGTCACGGGTATGTTTCCAGGAGGTGGGCATGGCATCATCAACGAGTTACATCGTCATAAAATATCCCAATTCGGGATTAAATCAAACCGGAAATATTGCGGCTGCTCGGTAGGGCGGCTGATGCAGAAAACAATTCATACCCAGCATCATCAACGTTTGCGTGAGCTGTTGATAGAGGCGCGCAAGAAGGCCGATCTCACACAAGCCGAAGTTGCCCGGCGCTTAGCGAAGCCCCAGTCATTCGTCGCCAAATACGAGGGCGGTGAACGACGGCTCGACGTCATTGAGTTTTTTCAAGTGGCGGCGGCCCTCGGGATAGATCCACTCAAATTGCTCGCCGCACTAAAGATCTGACGATGAAATCGTCAGATCCAATTGCTTGCCGCGACCAGATCATGTGCAGGAATTAGCTGAAACAGGAATAGCTATTTTGGCCAATTTCCTAAAACAGCATATTTCGCCAGCCCGCCACTCCGGGGTTGCCTTGCAAAAATCAATTCATACGAAGCGGCAGGAACGTCCGCGGGCGCTCCTGAAGGCCGAGCGCAAAAAGGCAGGCCTCACGCAGGACCAACTTGCCCAGCGGATGGGTGCCTACAAGACCTTCGTGAGCAAATATGAGCGCGGCGAGCGGCAGTTGGATGTCGTCGAGTTCATTGCCGTGGCCGAGGTGTTGGATCTCAATGTGCCTTTCATCATTGGCCGCATTCTCGAGGAGACGCCCTCTGCACCGTCGAAAGGTGGCACGTCGTCAGCGAAGAAGTAGCGAGCGACAAAAGTAAGTTGGCCTTACGGCTGTGGATCACGTCCGTGTGCTCTCCTTCCTACCGCCCCTTCCGATACTTCGGCTTCTGCCCGCCGTGCCCTTGCGTACTCCGCGGCAGGGGGCGTTCCTTGAAGTTCAGGGGGACTTCGCGGTCGGTGCCCGGGCCCATTTCGTCGAGGGTCGGTTTGCGGATGCGGGTGCCCTCGTCGGAGCGGCCCTGGCCACCGGGGCCGCGGGCGTGGGAATCCTCGATGCCGGCGCTTGCGCCTTCGGGTGACGGTGGCAGGCCTTTCGGCGGCAGATTGGCGGCGCGGCCGTATTTGCGGGCGCCTTTGTAGCTGCCCGCCTCGCGCTCCACCTCGGCCTGACGGGCGAGGGGGTCGTCGCCGATGGCGAGTTCGGTCGCTTGCAGGCGCTTGAGTTCGTCGCGCAGGCGCGCGGCTTCCTCGAATTCGAGGTTCGCGGCGGCGGCGCGCATGCGTTTCTCGAAATCGGCGATGACGGCCTTGAGATTGTGACCGACGGTGACGCCGTTCTTGGCAAGGCCCGTATCGACCGAGACGTGATCGCGCTCGTAGACGCTCTCCAGGATGTCGGCGATGTTCTTCTTCACGCTTTGCGGCGTGATGCCGTGCTCGGTGTTGTAGGCGATCTGCTTTTCACGACGACGGCTCGTTTCGCCGATGGCGCGCTCCATYGAGCCGGTCATCTGGTCGGCGTAGAGAATGACGCGGCCGTCGACGTTACGTGCGGCGCGACCGATGGTTTGAACCAGCGACGTTTCCGAGCGCAGAAACCCTTCCTTGTCCGCATCGAGAATAGCCACGAGCGCGCATTCCGGAATGTCGAGACCTTCGCGCAGCAAGTTGATGCCGATGAGCACGTCGAAGGCGCCGAGGCGCAGGTCGCGGATGATCTCGATGCGCTCCAGCGTATCGATGTCGGAGTGCATGTAGCGCACGCGCACGCCGTTCTCGTGCAGGTACTCGGTGAGATCCTCCGCCATGCGCTTGGTCAGCGTGGTGACGAGCGTGCGGTAGCCTGCCGCGGCCACTTCCTTGATCTCGCCCAGAAGATCGTCGACCTGGTTGCGTGCCGGACGAATCTCGACGGGCGGATCGATGAGGCCGGTGGGGCGAATGACCTGTTCGACGAATACGCCRCCGGTCTGCTGCATCTCCCATTTCTGCGGCGTCGCCGACACGTGCACGCTCTGCGGCCGCATGGCGTCCCATTCCTCGAAGCGGAGCGGGCGGTTGTCCATGCAAGAGGGCAGGCG
>NZ_JBFUKD010000340.1:0-3849 GCF_056401005.1 Microvirga sp. P4_G7
GATGACATCAGGGCTGCCGACGACGTCTCTGGTGGCTTTGTGAAGCTGCAGAACATCAACCCGGCCCAGCCGCGCGAGACTGCGATCGATGCTGGCGCAAAGCGCATCCCTGCTGTGGTCGACGAAGCTCGTATCGCGATCATCATCCCAATGCTCGCCCGCTTTCGTCATGATCAGTACGCCGGCGCGCTTCTCTGAATCGAGCTCCGCCAGAAAACGACCGAGGCGCTCTTCGCTGGAGGCGTAGGCTGGCGCCGTATCGAAAATGCGGATGCCGAGATCGATGGCCTGCTGCAGCAATTCGCGCGCCCCTGCTTCCTCCGGCGGAGCGATGTGGTTGACGCCCCAGACGCGCCCGATGGACACAAGTCCAAGGCCCAACTCAAATGTGTCGGCTTTGATCGTCTGCATGATTGGCGTCACGCCTTTTGCTTGGGATGAAAATAGGTTTGGGGCCGCATGATCGCGTCTGCGAACAAATCGAACGATTGAATGACATGTCCCTGCGGGACATCGATGTTGCGAGCAACTCCAGAGCCTTTGAGGACGCCGCCGCGAAGGTCGGGGTCTGGCTCCCGATAATTGCCTCCATCGCCGAGGCGGCAATTCTGGCATCGGATCGGCCCGAGGATCTGGGCACCGTTCCCGATATCGTTCGACGACGATAGTGATCCGCCGCCGAGCAGGCGCGCGCCATCGCCGATTCGGATCACCGCGCCGGCTTCCGCCTTGATCGTAAAGCCGCCTTCCTCGCCGATCTCCACGTTTGCGCCGACGCTGACACGGCCGCCGGAGGCCGCCACGACCCGCGTTCCCGAATGAAGGTTTGTGCCACCTGCGATCGAAACGGAGCTGTCCGGATCACATTGGAGAACGACACCGGGCCACAGCACGACGGCGTCTCCCAGATTTACGCCGGGCGAGATCAAGACGGCGTACGGATCAGGAATCCGGATGTTCCGCCCCGATAGTGCCGTGGTTTCCGCGATGGTCATGAACCCCAGCGCGCGGCGATCTGCGTCGATCGCATCGTCCGTCTTCGAGTGCCCCATGGCGGTCAATCTATCCGACCGCTACGCTTCGTGTCGATCTGGCGTCCTGCGAGCGGGTCTAGGTTGATATTCCAGTTGAGGCGCTGGCGAAACCCGACGTTTGAACGGGTCTTGCCCTTTTTCCAACATGGTTGGCGTGTTATCGCGTGTCACAAAGTCGGGTATGGCCGCGTTGGCCGAGACGCTTGAGGGCGGACGAGCACTATGAATTTCGGATGGACGCGGGCGTCGTTGGTTCTCGCATCGGTGATGTGCGGCGCAGGTGTAGCGCACGCGGACAGAATCAGGAATCCGACGGGCCTGTTCTCGGGCCTGGACAAGATCACGGGGCGCATCGTGTCCTTCGAAGTGGCAGTGGGAGAGACCGTCCAATTCGGCTCCCTGCAAATGACGCCGAAGGCCTGTTTCACCAAGCCGCCGAACGAAAACCCGAACACGACATCCTTCGTCGAGGTGGATGATATTCCCTTGGACGGCCAGTCTAAGCGGGTCTTTTCAGGCTGGATGTTTGCATCCAGTCCGGGTCTTCACGGTCTCGAGCACCCCGTCTACGACATCTGGCTCGTGGATTGTAAAGGCGGCACCGAAGTCATCGCCGAGCCGAAAGACATACCCGAGGAACTGCCGCCGATTCAGCAAGATCCGGCGCGCCGCTCGCAAGGTCAGCCGGGCGACATCATGGCGCCTCCTGCCGGAGGTCTTGCCCCGGTTCAGCCGGCACCGCGCCAGCCTGCGCGACAGGTCCTGCCGCCGCGGGGTGCGCCGGTGATCAACAACAATCGGACGAACGATCGTTAGACGTTCGGTTTGGGCGAGAGGGCGGCGAGCGCCTGCTCTCCGCTGACGACCGAGTCGCGCGGCCAAGCGTACCAAGCCGCGTCGTGATCCATGGCCGATTGCAGTTTGTGCTTGTAGTCCCGCCGCGAAATCTCGGCCGCACCAAACTGGGCCAGATGGGGCGTCACGAACTGCGTGTCGAGCAGCCGAAAACCACCGTAGCGCAAGCGGGCGACGAGGTGGACAAGGGCGACCTTGGAAGCGTCCCGCTCCGTATGGAACATGCTCTCCCCGAAGAAGGCGCTCCGCAGACGGACGCCATAGAGTCCGCCGACGAGTTGGCCGCTCTTATAGACTTCGACCGTGTGACAATGGCCGGCGTCGAAAAGGGCACCATAGAGCTGGTGGATGCGTTTGCTGATCCAGGTCTTTTCGCGATCGCGCCCTGGAGCTGCGCATCCCTCGACAACGGCATCGAAATCGCAATCGACCCGGATATCGAACTCGTCGGAGCGGACCGTCCGGGCCAGGCGCTTGCCCACATGGAAGGAATCGAGCGGGATGACGCCGCGCTCTCGCGGCTCGACCCAGAATAGGGACGGGTCATCGGCATCCTCCGCCATCGGAAAGATGCCGGCTGCATACGCCTTGAGAAGGATCTCAGGCGTTATCTCGATCGAGTCGCCTCTCATGGCGTGAGGATATCATGCTTTTTCATTCGAGGCGCGCGCTACTGAACGGCCGCGCGCCTTCGGGTCATGGCGCTGGGCCAGTCGCGATCGGCTCAGGTCTCGTCGATGCCGCCGGTCTTGAGGAAGTTTTCGAGCCAGTGGATGTCGTATTGGCCGTTCTGGATATCCGGATTGCGGACGAGAGTCCGGAACAGCGGCAGCGTGGTATCGACACCGTCGACGACGAACTCGTCAAGAGCGCGACGCAGGCGCATCAGGCACTCGTTCCGCGTCCGTCCGTGGACGATCAGCTTGCCGACGAGCGAGTCGTAGTGGGGCGGAATGCGATAGCCCTGATAGGCTGCGGAATCCACCCGCACACCGAGACCGCCCGGCGTGTGGAAGTAAGTGATCGTGCCGGGTGAGGGGCGGAACGTGGAATGGTGTTCTGCGTTCACGCGGCACTCGATGGCATGGCCTTCGATGTGAATGTCGCTCTGCTTGACCGAAAGAGGGGCGCCGGCCGCGACCCGGATCTGCTCGTTGACGAGGTCGATTCCGGTGATCATCTCCGTCACCGGATGTTCCACCTGGATGCGGGTGTTCATTTCGATGAAATAGAACTCGCCGTCTTCGTAGAGAAACTCGACCGTGCCGGCGCCGGCATATTGCAGGTCCTGCATCGCCTTGGCGACGACGCCGCCGATGCGCTCGCGCATCTCGACGTTGAGCGCGGGCGAGGGGCCTTCTTCCCAGACTTTCTGGTGGCGCCGCTGCAGCGAACAATCGCGCTCGCCCAGATGGACGGCGTTGCCCTTGCCGTCCCCGAGCACCTGGATCTCGATGTGGCGCGGCTTCTCTAGGAATTTCTCGAGGTAGACTGCGTCGTCGCCGAAGGCCGCCTTTGCTTCGGTCTTTGCTGTGGCCAGGGCGTGGACGAGGTCTTCCTCGGTCCGGGCGACCTTCATGCCGCGTCCACCGCCACCGGCGGCCGCCTTGATGATCACCGGATACCCGATGTCCTTGGCGACCCGCTTGGCTTCCGCCTCATCGGTGATGCCCCCTTCGGAACCGGGCACGCAGGGGATGCCGAGACGCTTGGCCGTGCGTTTCGCTTCAATCTTGTCGCCCATGATGCGGATGTGTTCCGCCTTGGGACCGATGAAGGTGATGCGGTGATGCTCGAGCACCTCCGCAAAGCGGGCGTTCTCGGATAGAAATCCATACCCGGGATGGATCGCGTCCGCCCCGGTGATCTCGCAAGCGGCGATCAGGGCTGGAATGTTGAGGTAGCTGTCGCGCGCCGCCGGCGGACCGATGCAGACGCTCTCATCGGCGAGGCGCACGTG
>NZ_JBFUKD010000341.1:0-3843 GCF_056401005.1 Microvirga sp. P4_G7
CGGCTGAGGGTCCTGGCCTTGGTGGGCGCAGGCAGCACGTCGAACTTGTCCTCGATGGGAAATTCCGTATCGACCACGCGCGCCGAGCCGGAGCGCTTCAAGAGGTCCGGCAGGCGATGATAGTTCTGCGGCCCGACCACCACGTCGACGGCGGATTGGCGGCGCAGAATCTCACCACCCTCGGCCTGGGCGACGCAACCGGCGACGACGATCTTGGTCTCGCGGCCTTCGGCCTCGCGCTCTTCCTTGATCTCGCGCACCCGGCCGAGTTCCGAATAGACTTTGTCGGCCGCCTTCTCGCGAATGTGACAGGTGTTGAGGATGACGAGATCCGCCTCCTCCATGACCTTCGTTTCGCCGTAGCCCTCGGCCGCGAGCATGTCCGCCATCCGCTCGGAATCGTAGACGTTCATCTGGCAGCCGTAGGATTTGACGAAGACTTTTTTCACGGCGGGCAACCTGTCCTGGCAATCGATGTCTGGCAATCGATGTCCGGCCGCGGCCGGAGCGTTTCTCTTTACGGGCTTTGAGTCTTCAAGAGAAGAGTGGCCGTCCTGCGGCATCGAGGGGCACTCTTGCCCATGAAACTAGTCAATGAAACTAGCCAATGAAACTTGCCAACGGAAGAACGTCGACCTTACGATACGCCCGCTCGCCCCTTCGGGCGGGTGATGATCTCAGGGCGGGGTGAAACTCCCCACCGGCGGTGAAGGGATTTCGATCTCTCAAGCCCGCGAGCGCTTTTCACGGCGATGATTTTCACTCCGGTGATTTTCACGTTCCTGAGAAGGTCAGCAGATTCGGTGTGAATCCGAAGCCGACGGTTACAGTCCGGATGAAAGAGATCGGTCGTTGCGACGGCGCTCGCATGCGCCCCATCGCGGCTTCCGTTTGCCCTGATTCATGTTTGGGCAAAACAAGGAAGCCAACGTGGATCAGTTCCAAAATCAAACCATTGCATCGCGCGAGACGGGCCTTCGCCCGCCAATCGCCTTCATTCAATCCTGCTGGCACAGGGATATCGTCGACCGCTGTCGGGTCGCGTTCATCGCGGCCATGTCGGAAAGCGGGTTCGCGCGCGACATCGAATGTTACGAAGTCCCGGGCGCGTTCGAAATTCCGCTCCTCGCGCAACGCCTGGCGCGCAGCGGACGTTATGGCGCCATCGTCGCGGCGGGACTGGTCGTCGACGGCGGCATCTACCGGCACGATTTCGTCGCCGATACGGTCATCTCCGCTCTCATGCGCGTGCAACTCGACACCGACGTTCCGGTTCTCTCGGCGGTGCTCACCCCACATCATTTCCACGAGCACGACGTGCATCGCGGATTTTTCGCCGGCCATTTCGACGTGAAGGGCCGTGAAGCCGCCGCGGCCTGCGTATCCGTAATGGATGCACATTATGCACGGCCGGTGACGGCACACGCAGAGTAGACGAAAAGCCGGCCGATCATCTCGGCCGGCATCACCCTGCCTGGTGAATCATTCTGCCGATGAATCATCCTGCCGGTGAATCGCCCGGCGCACGGCCGCCTCGGCTGCGTTCGTCGCCGCCTTGCGGTTGCCGTCGAACGGCACCGGCTCGCCCCAGGTGACGACGACGTCGAGCGGCCCGCCGGTCACGATCTCGGCGAGATGGGGCGCGAGTTCCATATCGCCGTACCAGGCAATGGCCGGCCGGTCGCGCCGCGTCACAGGCAGGCCGTTTCGACGCGTGTAGGCGATCGCCAGCGGCTGCAATCGAATGGCGTCGATACCCGGATCGCTCAACGCGGTCTGCGCCGCACCTACGATCGAGGAACGGAAGGGCAGAAGGCGGTTGCCGTCCCCCGTGGTCCCTTCGGGAAAGAGGACGATCGCATCGCCCTTCGCGAGACGCTGTGCCACCGCGCCGTTGACCTCCGCGGTCGCCTTGCGCCGCTGCCGGTCGAGGAAGACGGAGCGTTGCAGGCGCGCGAACAGACCGATCACCGGCCACGATTCAACCTCGGATTTGGCGATGAACGACAAGGGCCTGAGCGAACCGATCACCGAGATGTCGAGCCAGGACACGTGATTGGACAAGACGAGCGTCGCGACATCGCGCGACGGCGGCGCGCCGCGCTCGACGACGCGGATGCCGAACAATTTGAGGAACACGCGGTGAAACATCATCGGCGCGGTGGCGAGGGCCGGCCAGCCGAAACGCAGGGCCACCATCTGGAACGGGATGGCGATAGCGGCGAAGAGCGCGAGGATGAAAAGCCTGGCCGCAACGACGATCCTAATCACACATCGTCCTCGTCGAGGGGCACCGCGTAGAGTTCCAGCCGGTGATAGACGACCTTGAAGCCGAGCTTTTTCGCGATGGCGTTCTGCAGCGCCTCGATCTCCTCGGAGCGGAATTCGATCACGTCACCGGTTTCGAGATTGATCAGATGGTCGTGGTGCTCCCGTGCCGCCTGTTCGTAGCGCGAGCGTCCGTCCCGGAAGTCGAGCCGCTCGATGATGCCTTGGGTCTCGAGCAGCTTCACCGTGCGATAGACCGTGGACAGGGAAATTCGGTCGTCGACCTCGACCGCCCGACGATGCAGTTCGACGACGTCAGGGTGGTCGGCGGCGGCATCCAGGATCCGCGCGATGATGCGCCGCTGTCCCGTCATGCGCAGTCCCATCTCCCGGCAGGCGCGCTCGATGGCATCCGGGCGCTTCGGGGTGGTCTTCGATGTCGAACGTGCTGCCAAGACGAACTCCCACAAGCGCGATCAGCAAAGGGACACCCGGTGTTGCGCCCGATCACGCTCTCAAATCTCGAAGTCGCGCAAAGGCGGCCGCGAACCGTTTCGGCTCCGATGCCCCAGCGCGGGCGTATCCCGTGCTTATAGGCGAGGACACCCGGCGCGGCTACAGGGCGGCCCGCATGGTGAGGGCCGCGACCCGGCTGCCGTCGGGTTTCAGGTAATAGCCGGACCGCCGCCCGATCTCCTCGAAGCCGAGGCGCCGATAGAGTGCGAGAGCCGGCACGTTGCCCTCCTCCACCTCGAGATGGACGATGCGCACACCGCGCCGTTCGAGGTCGGCGAAATGGTGGACGAGAAGCGGACGCGCACGGCCCTGGCCACGCCCTTCGCTGCCGATGGTGACGGTGAGGATCTCCGCCTCGTCGAGGACGATCCGCGACAGTACGAAACCAGTCGGGGTCGTTGCCCGGCCGAGAAACAGACCGTCCGCGACAATCCCTCGTTCGCCAAGGAGCCGTTCGAATTCGTGAACGTCCCAAGGCCTGGCGAAAGCGGCGGCATGGAGGGCCGAGAGCCGGGCCGCGTGTTGGACGAAGACGGGTTCGAAGCGGGCCGAGGGTGGGGTGAGGAACCGRTTCAGGAAACTCATCGGCGGGCGATTCTGGCGCCCTCCTGCGGCTTCGCGTCGGGGCCGCGCAGGTAGAGGGGTTTTGGCAGGGCGGTGGCCGGATCGGCGATGGCGCCAAGGCGCGCCACCCAGGTGATTTCCGGCGCCAGCGGCGCCTCGGCGATCGTGGCGTCGATCCCCTGCGCCCAGGCTTCGGCGGCCAGCGTGGGCGCAGCCGAGCCGGTGAGGAGGAGAGGTCCCGAGCCGAGCAGCCGCAGGGCCTCGCGAAGCGTCATGAGGGTGGGCGCGATGATGGCGCGGCCACCGGGCGCCACGGCCTGGATGAAGACATGGCCGTGCTTGGCGTCGACCGCCGCGGTGAACAGGCCGCGCGCACCGCCCGCCAGCATCGGCGCGAGAAAGGCCGACAGAGTCGCGACGCCCACCACGGGGATGCCGGCGGCCAATCCGATGGCGCGGGCCGCCGAAATGCCGACCCGCAGGCCCGTATAGCTT
>NZ_JBFUKD010000342.1:0-3838 GCF_056401005.1 Microvirga sp. P4_G7
TACCAGCACTTCAAGGCCATCAACGATGCAACCTCGCTGCCTATTCTGATCTACAATATTCCGCCGCGCTCAGTGGTCGACATGAGCGTCGAGACCATGGCTCGGCTGTACGAGCTGAAGAACATCGTCGGCGTCAAGGATGCGACGGCCAACATCGCGCGCGTGAGCCTGCAACGACAGGCGATGGGTGAGGACTTCATCCAATTGTCTGGAGAGGACGCCACCGCGCTCGGCTTCAACGCTCATGGCGGCCACGGCTGCATTTCGGTGACGGCGAACGTGGCGCCGAAATTGTGCAGCGAATTGCAAGCAGCGAGCCTGGGTGGAGATTACGCAACGGCGCTGACCATTCAGGACCGGTTGATGCCGCTTCACACCAACCTGTTCCTGGAGACCAACCCGTCGCCGGTCAAATATGCGGCTGCGGTGTTGGGGTTGATGGAGGACACCGTCCGTCTGCCGCTGATCCCCGTCTCCGAGGATACGAAGCAGAAGGTCCGCTCGGCGATGGTGCATGCCGGGCTGACCAACGCGTAACCCGATGGCCCACGTCCAGGATAACCGGAAGATCGTCGCCGATAATCGCAAGGCGCGCTTCAACTACGAGATCATCGATACCTACGAGGCCGGCATCGCGCTCACCGGCACGGAGGTGAAATCGTTGCGTCAAGGGAAGGCGACGATCGGCGAGGCCTATGCCGGGCCCTCGGGCGAAGAGTTCTTCCTGTTCAACGCCTATATTCCGGAATACCTCCAGGCCAACCGGTTCAATCACGAGACCAAACGACCCCGTCGGCTTCTTCTGCACAAGCGGGAGATCGACAAGCTGATCGGCGCCACGCAGCGCGAAGGCTTCACGGTCATTCCGCTGAAGATCTATTTCAACGAGCGGGGACGCGCGAAGGTCGAGCTTGGTCTGGGTCGTGGCAAGAAGCTGCACGACAAGCGAGAGACGGAAAAGAAACGCGATTGGGACCGGGAGCGCGGGCGTCTCATGCGCGAGAAGGGCTGATCGCTCCCAGTCTTTCTCTCGCCACCGACACGGTCGGTCGTAAAGCTCAGCTTTCGAATTCCTCGTCGGAGTTCTGACGAATGCCGTAGCGGCGTTCGAGGCCCTGGCCGCCGCCGCCCGGCGGGCGGGGACGATCGGCGCGCTCGCCGATTTCTCCGGGGACCCGTGGTGCGCGTTCACCCTGGTCGCGACCGATCTTCGATGCCAACTGAGCCAGATCGAGGAATTCGTCCGCCTGCCGGCGCAATTCGTCAGCGACCATGGGCGGCTGGGTAGTCACGGTCGAGGCCACCGAGACGCGGACGCCGCGCCGTTGCATCGCTTCGACGAGTGACCGGAAATCGCCGTCACCTGAGAAGAGCACCATCTGATCGATATGCGGCGCCAGCTCCAGCGCGTCGATGGCGAGCTCGATATCCATGTTGCCTTTCACCTTGCGGCGACCGGCGGAATCGACAAATTCCTTGGTCGGCTTCGTGACGACACGGTAGCCGTTGTAGTCGAGCCAATCGATCAAGGGGCGGATCGAGGAATACTCCTGATCCTCGACGAGCGCGGTGTAGTAGAAGGCTCGAATGAGCGTTCCGCGACCCTGAAATTCTTTGAGGAGCTTTTTGTAGTCGATATCGAAGCCAAGCGTCTTCGTGGTCGCATAGAGGTTTGCACCATCGATAAACAAGGCGATTCTATCTTGGCCCGACATAGATAACCCGCGTCAAATCGCAAAAGGGCCTGGCAAAATCCGCATCTGAAAAAGCACATCAAAAAATTCGCGACTGAAATTGAAGCAGCGAGAAATTGCGGCGTATTCGGGAAACGGGTCGTGCTTAACCTTCAGCGGTTAGCAAAATGGCAACGGCAACAGTAAAACGTCAAACGTCGTTTTTGTCAAGGCGCTGCCACTATTATGCCACAAATAGGTATCTGGAAATAAAGGGTAATTTACGTTGTAAGGTTGCGGCTGCCCGGCTTCGTAGCGGGAAGTGCGGCGAGCTCCGGCGGGAGCTGATCGGCCGGGTAGGCGGGGATGTCGAGTTGGATCAGCGAAACGAGGGGGACGCCGAGATCGGCACGTCCACCCGAGCGATCGATCAGGCAGGCCGCGCCGAGCATTGTCCCCGGATAGGTCGCGAGGGCGGCGAGACATTCGCGCGACGAGAGCCYGGTCGTCACGATGTCTTCGACCATGACGACACGGGCGCCTTCCGGGATCGTGAAACCGCGGCGCAGGACGAACTCGCCTTTTTCCCGCTCCACGAAGATCGCCTTGCAGCCGAGGTGCCGCGCGGTCTCGTAGCCTGGGACGATGCCGCCGATGGCAGGGGAGACGACATAGTCGACTGGGCCGTACGTATCCTTGATGCGCTCGGCGAGCGCCTTGCAGACGCGCTCCGTTCGCGCCGGATCCTGGAACACGAACATCTTTTGCAGAAAGACGGGGCTGTGCAGGCCTGACGACAGGACGAAGTGGCCTTCCAGCAACGCGCCGGCGGAGCGAAATTCATCGAGAGCTTCGGTGGGAGTCATGGCGGGCCCTTCTTGCGATCGGCGCTGTTTGGCAGGCACGCGCGGTGGATGCAACCCCGCATGCCGCAACGATACTTCCGAGCGATACCATCACGCGCCGGAGCGCGCGGCCTCGATGAACGCGTCGAAAATGCGATTGCCGGGATGGCTCTCGCGAGAGAACGCCTCCTGGTGCCACTGGATGCCGAGCGCAAAGCGCCGTGAGGGAATTTCCACCGCCTCGATGACACCGTCTTCCGCGTGAGCGCTGGCGACGACCGAGGCGGGAACCGCGATCACAGCCTCCTTGTGACGGCTGTTCACCGTCATGGTGGACGCGCCGACGATGCGCGACAGCATCGTGCCGGGCGCCACCGAAATGGCATGGCTCTCCGTCGGTCCGTCGTGGTTGAGGATGTGATCACCTTTGGTCCGGACTTCATGGATCATGCGGGCGTCATTGAGGCAGGACAGCATTTGCATCCCGTTGCAGATGCCGAGAACCGCCTTGTCGCGCGCGAGAAAGCCGCGCATCAACGCTTGCTCCATGGCGAAACGGTCCGATTGCGGAAACTGCGACGGGCCGCCCTCGCCATACCAACCATCCGGAAATTGAATCCGCCCACCGACTCCGAGCATTCCGTCGAACTCGTCGGCGACCGTGTCGATCATGTCGGCAAAGTATGGGATGCCGAAGGCCAGACCGCCGGCTCCGTGAACGGCCGCGAAATAGGCCTTGGACACTTCGTAGCGCGTGGCGCCATCCTTGGTGTTCTCGTCCATCAATACGGCGATGCGCGGTTTCCGGCTCATGGGCTTTCTCTGTTCACTCGACGTTGCATTTGGATGTGATGGTTTCGCAGACTAGGCAATGACGCGTTCGACCTTGCTGACGACGCGTTTGGCACGCAACTCCGCAATGATTGCGTTGAGTTGCTTGAGGTCCCAGACCGACAGATCGATCGTCACGTCCGTGAAGTCCTGCGTGCGGCGCTTCATGGAAACATTGTCGATGTTCCCGTCGTGGTCGGCGATGACCTGCGTGATCTGAGCCAGCGAGCCCGGCTCGTTGATCGACTCCAGCTTGATACGGGCGGGGAAGCGCTGGTCTTTGTGGGTTTCGATGTCCCAGCGCACGTCGATCCAGCGGTCGGGCTCGTTGTCGAACGCTGCGAGCGACGGCGATTGGATCGGGTAGATCGTGACGCCTTCGCCTGGTGTGAGAATGCCGACGATACGATCTCCCGGCACCGCGCCGCCGCCCGGTGCGAAGTGGATCGGCATGTCGCTGTGGACGCCGCGGATCGGGATACCCGTCGC
>NZ_JBFUKD010000343.1:0-3831 GCF_056401005.1 Microvirga sp. P4_G7
GGGCAACAACGATCTCCTGATCCTCACGCAACCCGAAGCGGTGCGCGACGTGCATCTGAGCTATTTCCGTGCCGGCGCCGATATCGTCGAGACGAATACGTTCTCCGGCACGTCCATCGCACAGGCCGATTACGGCATGGAGGAAATCGTCTATGAGCTGAACTTCGAGGGAGCCCGCGTCGCGCGCGCGGCTGCCGAGATGGCGCAGCAAGAGGACGGTCGTCGCCGCTTCGTGGCGGGTGCCGTCGGCCCGACGAACCGCACGCTCTCTCTCTCGCCTGATGTGAACAATCCCGGATATCGCTCCGTCACGTTCGACGAAGTGCGCGACGCCTATGCCGAGCAGGTGAGGGGGCTCGTCGACGGCGGATCGGACATCATCCTCATCGAGACGATTTTCGATACGCTCAATGCGAAGGCGGCTGTCGTCGCGACGCAGAATGTTTTTGCCGAACGCGGCGTGAAGCTGCCGATCATGATCTCAGGCACGATCACCGATCTGTCCGGCCGCACCCTGTCGGGGCAGACGCCGACCGCGTTCTGGCATTCCGTGCGGCACGCCGAACCGTTCTCGATTGGCTTGAATTGCGCACTCGGTGCGCGCGAGATGCGCGCGCATATCCAGGAAATCGGAAAAGTAGCCGATACGCTCGTCTGCGCCTATCCGAATGCCGGTCTACCGAACGAGTTCGGGCTCTACGACGAGCGCCCGGAAGCGACGGCGACGATGCTGGCGGAATTCGCCGATGCCGGCCTCGTCAACGTTGTTGGCGGTTGTTGTGGCACGACGCCCGACCATATTCGCGCTATCGCCGAAGCGGTCGCCGGCAAAGCCCCACGTCAGGTGCCGAAGCTTCAACCCGTCATGCGTTTGTCAGGCCTGGAGCCGTTCAATCTCACGTCGGAGATCCCGTTCGTCAATATCGGCGAGCGCACGAACGTGACGGGGTCGGCCAAGTTCCGCAAGCTTGTGACCAATGGCGACTACGCCGCTGCCCTCGACGTGGCGCGCGATCAGGTTGTAGCGGGCGCGCAGATCATCGACGTCAACATGGACGAAGGCCTCCTCGATTCCGAGAAGGCCATGGTCGAGTTTCTCAATCTCGTCGCTGCCGAGCCGGATATCGCACGCGTGCCGGTTATGGTCGATTCCTCGAAGTTTCGTGTCATCGAAGCCGGCCTGAAATGCATTCAGGGCAAGGCGATCGTGAATTCCATCTCGATGAAGGAGGGCATCGAGTCCTTCATCGAACATGCGAAGATCTGCCGGTCCTACGGGGCGGCGGTCGTCGTGATGGCGTTCGACGAGCTGGGCCAAGCCGACACGCTCGAGCGCAAGGTCGATATCTGCACGCGCGCTTACAAGATCCTGACCGAAGATATCGGCTTCCCGCCCGAGGACATCATCTTCGACCCGAACGTCTTTGCGGTGGCGACCGGCATCGAAGAGCATAACGGCTACGGCGTCGCCTTCATCGAAGCGACCCGCATCATTCGTGAAACGTTGCCGTACGCGCACATTTCCGGCGGCGTGTCGAACCTCTCATTCTCGTTCCGCGGCAACGAGCCCGTGCGCGAGGCGATGCATTCAGCTTTCCTCTATCATGCCATCAAGGTCGGCATGGATATGGGTATCGTGAATGCCGGTCAGCTCGCCGTCTACGAACAGATCGATCCCGAGCTGCGCGAGTTGTGCGAGGACGTCGTTCTCAACCGGCGCGACGATGCGACCGAACGTCTGCTCGAAGCTGCACCACGCTTCAAGGGCGATGGCTCGGGACCGGTCAAGGTCGCGGATCTCGAATGGCGCACGTGGCCGGTCGCCAAGCGGCTGGAGCACGCGCTGGTGAACGGCATCACCGAATTCATCACCGAGGATACCGAGCAGGCCCGGCTCGAAGTCGAGCGGCCGCTCCACGTGATCGAAGGACCGCTGATGGCGGGCATGAACGTGGTCGGTGATCTGTTCGGCGCGGGCAAGATGTTTCTGCCGCAGGTGGTGAAATCGGCTCGCGTGATGAAGCAGGCGGTTGCCTATCTCATGCCCTATATGGAGGCGGAGAAAGAAGCCACTGGCGAAGTCTCGCGCTCGACTGCCGGCAAGGTCCTCATGGCGACCGTGAAGGGCGACGTGCACGATATCGGCAAGAACATCGTCGGCGTCGTGCTCGCCTGCAACAACTACGAGGTCATCGACCTCGGCGTGATGGTTCCGGCGCAGAAGATTTTGGATACGGCGCGCAAGGAAGGCGTCGACATCATCGGCCTGTCCGGCCTCATCACACCGTCACTCGACGAGATGGTGCATGTGGCGAGCGAGATGGAGCGTGAAGGTTTCGACATTCCGCTTCTGATCGGTGGAGCGACGACGAGCCGTGTTCACACGGCGGTGAAGATTCACCCGAATTACAACAAGGGCCAATCCGTCTACGTCACGGATGCGAGCCGCGCGGTCGGCGTCGTGTCTTCCCTTCTGTCGGCGGATATGAAGGGCGGCTACGTCGAGACATTGCGCGCGGAATACGGCAAGGTCGCCGAAGCGCACGCGCGTTCCGAGGCCGACAAGCAGCGCATGCCGCTGGCGAAAGCCCGGGCCAATGCGATGAAGGTGGATTGGACGAATTTCCGCCCCGCGAAACCCACCTTTACCGGGGCTCGCGTGTTCCGCAGCTATGATGTCGCTGAGCTCATTCCATATATCGATTGGACGCCTTTCTTCCAGACTTGGGAAATGAAGGGACGCTTCCCGAACATCCTCGAGGACGAGAAGCAGGGCGAAGCGGCGCGGCAGCTTTACGAAGACGCGCAGGATATGCTCAAGCGCCTTGTCGATGAGCGCTGGTTCAACCCGAAGGCCGTAATCGGTTTCTGGCCGGCCAACACCGTCGGCGACGACATCCGCCTCTTCACGGGCGAAAGCCGCACCGACGAGTTGGCGACCTTCTTCGGCCTGCGTCAGCAGCTGTTGAAGCGCGATGGGCGACCCAATGTCTGTCTGTCCGATTTCGTCGCACCGCACGAAACCGGAATCGCGGATTATGTCGGGGCGTTCGTCGTCACAGCTGGGATCGAGGAGGTGCGCATCGCCGAGAGGTTCGAACGCGCCAACGATGATTATCGCTCGATCCTGGTCAAGGCTCTTGCCGATCGCATTGCAGAGGCCTTCGCCGAGCGGATGCACCAGCGCGTGCGAAAGGAGTTCTGGGGGTATGCCGCGGATGAGAGCCTCACCAACGAGGATCTGATCAAGGAAACCTATGCAGGCATTCGGCCCGCTCCGGGCTACCCTGCGCAGCCCGATCATACGGAGAAGGAGACGCTGTTCCGTCTTCTCGATGCCCAACGGCGCATCGACGTCACGCTTACGGAATCGTATGCCATGTGGCCCGGCTCGTCCGTCTCCGGTCTCTATATCGGCCATCCGGAATCGTATTATTTCGGTGTCGCCAAGGTCGAGCGCGATCAGATCGAAGATTATGCGATGCGCAAGGGGATGAGCGTCTCCGAGGTGGAACGCTGGCTCTCGCCGATCCTCAACTACGATCCCGCGTCGTACACGATGATCGCCGCCGAATAGCGCGTCAGGCTACCGGTGGCGGTGGCGGGCGTTTTGCGATCAGATCGCGCAAGGTGGTGATCGTCGATGCGTCGGCGACACCATCGATACGCTCGGGTCGGAAGTGGCGCTGAAACGCTGCAACGACTTTTTCCGTGTCGTCGTCGAAAATGCCCGAGATCTTGATCCCGTATCCGTACATCGCGAGCATGGCCTGCAACGCTTCGACAGGCATGCCGCGGTCGCCGCGCGAAAAGAAGCGACCGTCACTGATC
>NZ_JBFUKD010000344.1:0-3819 GCF_056401005.1 Microvirga sp. P4_G7
CTCCATGGACGTCCAGCTGATCGTGCCGATCGCGATGGAAGAGAAGCTGCGCTTCGCTATCCGCGAAGGCGGCCGCACCGTCGGTGCAGGCGTCGTCGCTCAAGTCTTGGATTAATCAGAGGATCGTCGAAGGGCGTGGCCGGTTCGGCCGGCCAAGTCCTTCTTCGTTGAACGGGGCAACCCATGAACGGTCAGAATATTCGCATTCGCCTTAAGGCGTTCGACCATCGGATCCTCGACGCATCGACACGCGAAATCGTGTCGACCGCGAAGCGGACCGGCGCTCAGGTACGCGGGCCCATCCCGCTGCCGACGCGCATCGAGCGCTTTACGGTTCTTCGCTCGCCTCACATCGACAAAAAGTCGCGTGAGCAATTTGAGATGCGCACTCACAAGCGCGTTCTCGATATCGTGGACCCCACTCCCCAGACCGTGGACGCGCTGATGAAGCTCGACCTCGCTGCGGGCGTGGACGTGGAGATCAAGCTCTAAGCCCCCCTTAGGGTTTGGAGCTATCGGTAGACACGTCGAGAGGATACGCACATGCGCTCAGGCGTCATTGCACAGAAACTCGGGATGACCCGCATCTTCACGGATGCCGGTGAACATGTCCCGGTCACGGTTCTTAAGGTCGACCAATGTCAAGTGGTCGCCCATCGGACCAAGGATAAGAACGGCTATACCGCGCTGCAGGTCGGCGTCGGTAAGGCCAAGGTCAAGAACGTTTCGAAGGCTGAACGTGGTCGCTTTGCGGTCGCCAAGGTCGAGCCGAAGCAGAAGCTCGCGGAATTCCGCGTCACCGAGGATGCAGTCATCCCCGTCGGCGCAGAGATCACCGCGGACCACTTCGTCGCTGGTCAGTTCGTCGATGTGACGGGCACCACGACGGGTAAGGGCTTCGCCGGCGGTATGAAGCGCTGGAACTTCGGCGGCCTTCGCGCCACGCACGGTGTGTCGGTTTCACACCGTTCGATCGGTTCGACGGGTGGACGCCAGGATCCGGGCAAGACCTTCAAGAACAAGAAGATGCCGGGTCACCTCGGCGCCGAGCGGGTCACGACGCAGAATCTGCGCGTTGTCTCGACCGACGTCGAGCGCGGTCTGATCCTCGTCGAAGGCGCCGTTCCCGGTGTCGCAGGCGGCTGGATCTACATCCGTGACGCGGTGAAGCGGAAGCTTCCGAAGGACGTGCCGATGCCCGGCAAGTTCCGTTCGGGCGCGAACGATGCTGCGCCGGCTGCGGTCGAGCAAGCTGCTGAGGAGAACGCGTGATGAAGCTTGATATCACCACGCTTGAGGGCAAGAAGTCGGGCTCCGTGGAGCTGAACGAGGCCATCTTCGGTCTCGAGCCTCGCGCCGACCTTCTGTCCCGCTGCGTTCGTTGGCAGCTTGCCAAGCGTCAAGCTGGCACGCACGCCGTCAAGAACCGTTCGTTGATCGATCGCACGACCAAGAAGGTCTATAAGCAGAAGGGTACCGGCGGCGCTCGCCACGGTGCCGCCAGCGCTCCCCAGTTCCGGGGCGGTGGTCGCGCTTTCGGACCGGTGGTTCGCAGCCATGCTCACGATCTTCCCAAGAAGGTCCGTGCGCTCGCTCTGAAGCACGCGCTCTCGTCGAAGGCCAAGGGTTCGTCCATCGTCATCGTTGACGACGTGACGCTCACCGAGCCGAAGACGAAGGCACTCGTCGAGCGCTTCGGCAAACTCGGCCTCGCGAATGCCCTGATCATCGGCGGCGCCGAGATCGAGGCGAACTTCCAGCGCGCGGCTCAGAACATTCCGAACATCGACGTCCTGCCGGTGCAGGGCATCAACGTCTATGACATTCTCCGTCGCGAGAAACTCGTTCTCACGAAGGCGGCTGTCGATGCGCTGGAGGCGCGCTTCAAATGAGCCTGGACCCGCGCCATTACGATGTGATCGTAGGCCCGGTGATCACCGAGAAGGCCACGACCCTGTCCGATCAGAACAAGGTCGTCTTCAAGGTGTCGCCGAATGCGACGAAGCCGCAGATCAAAGAGGCGGTTGAGAAGCTGTTCGATGTCAAGGTGAAGAGCGTCAACACGCTCGTCACCAAAGGCAAAGTGAAGATGTTCCGCGGCACCCGCGGCCAGCGGTCGGACGTGAAGAAGGCGGTTGTGACCCTCGAAGAGGGCCAAACCATCGACGTCACGACGGGCCTCTGATCGGTTGAGAGAGTGATCCGATGGCACTGAAGACATTCAAACCGATCACCCCTGGCCTTCGCCAGCTGGTGATCGTCGACCGCAGCGAGCTCTACAAGGGCAAGCCGGTCAAGTCGCTGACCGAGGGCAAGTCGTCCAAGGGCGGCCGCAACAACCTGGGTCGCGTGACCGTCCGCTTCCGTGGCGGTGGTCACAAGCGCACCCTGCGCAACGTCGACTTCAAGCGTCGCGCCCGTCTGGGCGATGCGGCGAGCGTGGAGCGGATCGAGTACGATCCGAACCGCACCGCCTTCATCGCGCTGATCCGCTTCGCTGACGGCGAGCTGTCCTACATCCTGGCTCCGCAGCGTCTCGCTGTCGGCGATCAGGTGACGGCCGGCGAGCAGGTCGACATCAAGCCCGGCAACGCGATGCCCATCGGCAACATGCCGGTCGGCACCATCATCCACAATGTGGAGCTGAAGATCGGCCGCGGCGRCGCAATCGCCCGCTCTGCCGGTACCTACGCCCAGATCGTGGGTCGTGACCAAGGTTACGTCACCGTGCGTCTCAACTCCGGCGAGCAGCGCCTGGTCCATGGCCAGTGCTTCGCCACCGTGGGCGCCGTGTCGAACCCCGACCACATGAACATCTCGATCGGTAAGGCCGGTCGTAATCGGTGGCTCGGCAAGCGTCCGCATAACCGCGGCGTCACCATGAACCCGATCGACCACCCGCACGGTGGTGGTGAGGGTCGTACTTCGGGCGGCCGCCATCCGGTGACCCCGTGGGGTATTCCGACCAAGGGCAAGAAAACCCGTTCGAACAAGCGGACCGACAAGTTCATCGTGTCGAGCCGCCACGCACGGAAGAAGAAGGGCTAAGAGGCACGTCATGGCACGTTCGCTTTGGAAGGGTCCGTTCATCGACGGCTACCTCCTCAAGAAGGCCGAGGCTGCCCGTGGTGCGGGCCGCAGCGAGGTCATCAAGATCTGGAGCCGCCGCTCCACGATCCTCCCGCAGTTCGTGGGCCTCACGTTCGGGGTCTACAACGGTCAGAAGCACATTCCCGTCTACGTGAGCGAGGAAATGGTGGGTCATAAGTTTGGCGAGTTCTCGCCGACCCGCACGTTCCACGGCCACGCAGCGGACAAGAAGGCAAAGAGGAAGTAAGATGGGTAAGGCCGCTACTCCTCGCGCATTGAGCGACTCCGAAGCGCAAGCCGTCGCTCGCATGCTGCGCGTCAGCCCCCAGAAGCTCAATCTCGTCGCGGGCTTGATCCGCGGCAAGAAGGTTTCGACCGCGCTGGCTGATCTCGAATTCTCGCGCAAGCGTATTGCGCGGGATGTCAAGAAGTGCCTTCAGAGCGCTATCGCGAATGCCGAGAACAACCACAATCTCGATGTGGACGATCTCGTCGTGAGCCAGGCTTTCGTCGGTAAGGCGCTTGTCATGAAGCGCTTCMATGCCCGCGCTCGCGGTCGTGGCGCCCGCATCATGAAGCCGTTCTCGAACCTCACGATCGTGGTTCGGGAAGTCGCCGCCGAACAGGCATAAAGGAGAACCAGATGGGTCAGAAAATCAACCCGATCGGTCTTCGGCTCGGCATCAACCGGACCTGGGACTCGCGCTGGTTCGCCGGCAAGGGCGAGTA
>NZ_JBFUKD010000345.1:0-3818 GCF_056401005.1 Microvirga sp. P4_G7
CAACGGTCCTTCATCTGTCGAGCGAAGCGTCTCGAAGCACGAGACATCCCGAACAGATTGCGGCCGACCGCTCAGTCGCTCCACACCACATCCCAATGCGGGATATCGATTTGAGCCTCTTCGAAGGATTTCAGGACGGATAGCTCGGCGATGGTGTCCATCGGATTGGGTCTGTGAATGGTGCAATACCGGGGCTTATCGCCCGAGCGGTTGCGGTACTCGAAGACGACGTGGTCTTCGAACAGACCAAGATACAGAAAAACCCTCCTTTCGGAGGATTTCTTCGACATCCCTATATTTTACGCAGGCAATCACAGGGGCCAATCAAAGCGGCTTACGCAACGTGAGCGTAGACGACTTCCTTCGGGGCGGTGTCCTCTCGGCCATGGCTCTTTTCGACGAGCTCGATCAGGCCCATCAATTTGCGCGCGGCATCAGCATTCGATTGTCCACGCGCCAAGAGGCCGCGGTACTGCGGCGTCGTCGCCGTATGGAGACCGGAAGCATCCTTCCCGTATTCAATCTGAACGCGCATCGTGCTCGTTTCCTTGGCCATATCAATATATGCCCGCCGGTTGACCCATGCAATAAGCTTGGCTAACGGCCAATTCGACCCGCCATACTGGCAAACGCCTCGGAGATCAGGCCGTTCCTGCGCCGGATCAGCCAATACGGCACCATCATTTTCATTGCCGCGTTTCGCTGAGCAGCGGCGACCAGGTCGGGTCCGAGGCGAAGGACGGTGTCGGAACCGGAAGTTCGACGCGACCGGTGATGTCCACCATGTAGAGTTTGCCGCCCGCCTGTCCGCCGGGATCGCGGAAGAACATGATGTACTGGCCGTTGGGCGCCCATGTCGGCCCCTCGTTGTGGAAGCCTTCCGTGAGGATCCGCTCGCCGGAGCCGTCGGGCTTCATGATGCCGATCGAGAACCCACCGGCACGGCGCTTGGTGAAGGCGATGTAGTCGCCCCGCGGAGACCAGGCGGGCTGCGAATACGATCCGTCGCCGAACGAGATGCGCCGCTGGTTCGAACCGTCGGCATTCATCACGTAGACCTGCTGCTGACCGCCGCGATCGCTCTCGAACACGATCTCACGTCCGTCCGGCGAGAACGAAGGCGAGGTGTCGATCGCCGCCGTCGAGGTGACTCGTGTCGTCGAGCGAGAGCCGAGATCCATCATGAAGATGTTGGCGTTGCCACCCTGCTGCAGGCTCATCACGATGCGTTGTCCATCCGGCGAGAAGCGCGGCGAGGACGTCATGTCCGGAAAGTTGCCGACGACTTGGCGCGCGCCGGTTTCGAGGTTGATCACCTGCACGCGCGGCTGCTGGCCTTCGACCTGCGACATGTAGGTGATGTCCTGCGTGGCCGGCGAGTAGCGCGGGGTGACGACGAGATTGTCGCCCTGCGTCAGGAACCGCACATTGGCGCCGTCCTGATCCATGATCGCCAGACGCTTGCGACGGTTTTCCTTCGTGCCGGATTCGTCGACGAACACGATGCGCGTATCGAAAAAGCCGCCGAAACCGGTGATCTTCGTATAGACCGCATCGGAGATGATGTGGCCGACGCGGCGCCAGAAATTCGGATCGGTGACGTATTGCTGACCCGTCAATTGCTGTCCGGTCTCGACATCCCAGAGGCGGAATTCCGCCTTGAGGCGCCCCGACGGGTCCCGCGACACGCGCCCGGTGACGAGTGCCTGCGCTCCCGCCATCTTCCACGCGTCGAAACGCGGCATCGCGTCGAACGAGGGTCGCTCCGGAAAGCGCGTCTTGTCGAGCGGTGCGAAATAGCCCGAACGTTGCAGGTTGTTGGTGATCACGCCCGACACGCGCTGACCGAGATCGCCCTCGCCCGCAAAGTCGGCGACGGCAATCGGCATCGGCTGGAATTGCCCACCGGGTCCCACGCGGAAACTCAACTGAGCCTGTGCCGGGCCGAACGCGAGCAGCGGCACGACGAGCGCGAGCGCGGCGAAGATGCGAGGCAGAAATTGAGCAATCATGGATGCACTATCTCGGTCGAAGGTGATCGGACGTTTCAAGAGAGATCGAACGTGACGTTGAGCTCTCTCCAATCCGCATAGAACGGCATGAATTTGGTCGGAACGAGGAACGGCGCGCAGCGACGGACGGCGCGCACGACAGCGTCAGCGGTGGCGCGATCGGCAACCGTCTGCCCTGTGCGCAGAACGGCTGGGTCGCGCGACAGCGAGCCGTCCTGGTTGAGGCGGATGTCGAGCACCGGCGATTGGATGTTGCCGCCCATCGCACTGACGGGCGCGCTGTAGCAACTCTGTATTTTCTGCTGCAAGAGACCGATGAGTTCGTCGCGCAAGCTCGGGCTGAGCTTCGCCGCCGAACCCGTCGCCGTGCCGAGGGACGCCGTCCTGTTGACTTCAGCTCCGGTCGCGCCTGCCGATTGATGCTTTTCCTTGTTCTGCAGGAACTGCTTCAGATCGCCGACATCGAGTTTCTTCGCGACTTCCGCTTCCTTGCGCGCCTTGGCTTCTGCATCGGCCTTGGCCTTGGCCTCGGCGACCTTCTTGGCTTCGGCATCAGCCTTGGCTTTTGCTTCCGCTTCCGATTTCGCCTTGGCTTTCGCGTCCGCTTCGGCTTTGGCCTTCGCTTCGGTCTCCGCCTTCGCCTTGGCCTCGGCGGCTTTCTGCTGGGCGATGGCTTCGGCCTCGGCCTTTTCGGTTTGTTGGCGCAGTTCTTCCGCCTTGGCGTCGACTTGTGGCTTTGCGGGCGGTGGTGGCGGCGGGGCGCTCGCGACGGGCTCTTCCTTCTCGGCGACCTTCATGTCCTCGGGCCGCTTCGGCGGAGCAGGCGCATCGCGTTTGTCTTCGCCAGGATCCTTTTGCTCGACCTTTTCCGCCACGCGATCGACGCGGGGCTTCGCGTTGGGCTGAACGGCTTTGGCCGTGGTCTCACCCTTGGTGATCTGCGAGATCATGTTGTCGGTGACGACTTCGACCGGGATGCCCTCCTGGGCTTCGGGAAACGTGCTGGCGGACACGGTGAACAATGCAGCCGTCAGCAACGTCACATGCGCGACGCCCGAGACCCAGAAACCGGGTTCTGAGGTGTTGAACTTGAACTTCAACGCCACGGCTTTTCGTCCTGCCCCTATCCGCTACCGTTGATCCGGCTCCGTCACGAGCGCGACGCGCTTGTAGCCGGCAGTCGTCACGATCGACATGATCTGCGCGACGCGGCCGTAATCGACCTTCTTGTCGCCGCGCACGAAGATGCGCTCGTCGAAACCTTGCTTCGCCACTTCAGCGATCTTGCCGACGATAGCGTCGTCGACGAGTTCCGCTTCACCCATGAACACCTGACCGGTCTGCTTGATCGAAAGCGTCACGGGCTTCGCGTCGACGTTCAAGGGAGCCGCCTTGGTCTGCGGCAGATCGAGCGGAACGCCGACCGTCATCAGCGGCGCTGCCACCATGAAGATGATGAGCAACACCAGCGTGACGTCGATGAACGGCGTCATGTTGATTTCGTTGATCGCGCCGCCGCGGCGCGATCGCCGGCGCCGCCGTCCGCCGCCCTGTGCCATGCCGGCTGAAGATGCCATCGCGTCTCTCCGTCAAGCCGCGAGCGCGATGAGCTCGTCGATCTGGCGGGAGAGGATCGCGGAGTACTCGTCGGCGAAGCCTTCGAGGCGCGTCTGCAGCTTGCCGACCTGGCTCTGCAGCTTGTTGTAGGCGAGAAACGCGGGTATGGCCGCGAAGAGACAGATGGCTGTGGCGAACAACGCTTCGGCGATGCCGGTCGCGACCACTGCGAGACTGGTGTTCTTGGAC
>NZ_JBFUKD010000346.1:0-3817 GCF_056401005.1 Microvirga sp. P4_G7
CGTCTGCACGGCCTTCGACGCGAAGGCGAGGCTCGACTACAATCGCGGCTACCCGGTGACCGTGAACGATGCGGACAAGACAGCGTTCATGGTAGAGGCCGCGCGCGCCGTCGCAGGCGACCACGCGGTCGATGTCACGGTCGCGCCGATGATGGGAGCGGAGGACTTCTCGTTCATGTTGGAGCAGCGGCCCGGCGCATACATCTTCCTCGGCAACGGCGACACCGCAAGCTGCCATCATCCAGCCTACGATTTCAACGACGACGCGACGCCCTACGGCGTTTCGCTCTGGGCCAAGATCGTCGAAGCGGGAATGCCCGTACGCTGATCGACGACACGCATGAGATCGCTGCCGGCCGAAAGATCGGCAGCGTTCTTGGATCGTGAGTGTCGAACGATCACTGAACCACCATCGCCGTGAACGGATGCACGTAGGCCTGCAGCATGACGAGGCCGYCGACGAGCGAGGCGAGGGTTATCGAGTGCCAGAACACGAAGCGCAGGATCTCGCCCTCATGTCCGAACCAGTTGGTCGCTGTCGACGCGACGACAATCGATTGCGCGTCGATCATCTTACCCATGACGCCGCCGGTCGAGTTCGACGCGCACATGAGGATTTCCGATAGTCCGAGCTGGCCCGCCGTGATCTTCTGCAATCCGCCGAACAGCACGTTCGACGCCGTGTCGGACCCGGTCAACGCCACGCCGAGCCATCCGAGCAGCGCGGCGAAGAACGGATAGAAGAATCCGGTTTGCGCGAACGCGAGCCCCAGCGTCGCGTCTACTCCCGAGTAACGGGTGAGCGTGCCGAGCGCGAGCATCGCCGCGATCGTGAGAAGCGAATAGCGCACCACCCAAAGCGTTTCTCCATAAGCCTTGATGAGCCGCAGTGGCGAATACTTCATCACCAAGCCGGAGACGATGGCTGCCAGAAGAATCCCGGTGCCGGTCATAGTGAGGATGTTGAAGCCGAAGATTGCCGCCTCCGGCGTCGGCTTGGCGACGACCGGCGGCACCTTCTGAATCATGTTGTGCAGGCCCTCGAAGGTCCATTTCGGGAAGTAGATCGGATTGACGAGATCCTTGAAGGTCTGCGTGCCCCAGATGAACACGAAGACGCAAAGAATGATCCAGGGCATCCAGGCCTTGAACACGTCACCGCTGCTGTGCTTCGGAATCCCTACGCGCTGCGCGGTCGCGGCCGCTCCAAGAGAAGAGGGATGGCGGGACGAGGGATGGCCTGCGGCGAGCGCTTCGCCGTTGTTGCGCAGCACCGGGCTCGTCCAGATCTCGGCCGGATGCCACACTTTGAGGAACGCGACGAGACAGCCCATGGAAACGAGGGAGGCCACGACATCGACAAGCCAGGGCCCATGAAAGTTCGACACCAGGAATTGCGGGATTGCGAAAGCGGCGCCGCAGACGAGAATCGCCGGCCAGATCTGCAACATGCCGCGCCATCCGGCGAACGCCCAGATGAGCCAGAAGGGCACGAGAAGGGAAAAGAAGGGGAGCTGTCGGCCCGCCATGGCGCCGAGCGCGAATGGATCGAGCCCCGTCACCGCACCGAGCGTCACGATGGGCGTACCGAGCGCGCCATAGGCGACCGGCGCCGTATTGGCGATCAGGGACAGGCCGGAAGCGGCGAGCGGTGAAAAGCCGAGACCGATGAGAATGGCCCCCGTCACCGCGACGGGCGTGCCGAACCCCGCCGCGCCCTCGAAAAAGGCTCCGAACGCGAAAGCGACGAGCAGCAATTGCAGCCGCCTGTCGCTGGTGATGCCGGCGATCGAATCCTGGAGAATTTGAAACGAGCCGTTCTCCACCGTCAGCCGGTAGAGGAAGATCACGTTGATGATGATCCATCCGATGGGAAAGAGGCCAGTCAAGGCGCCGAGCCCCGCCGCCTTCAACGCCATGCCGCCCGGCATGCCGAACCCGAACACCGCGATCAGGAGCGAAACGGCAAGCGCGATCAACGCCGCGAGATGCGCCTGCATCTTCGCGAAGGCGATCAGACCCAAAAGGCATAGGATCGGCAGCGTTGCGATCAACGTGGAAAGCAAAGCGCTTCCAAGTGGATCATAGACCTGGCTCCACATGAGCAATTCCCCCTCGTCTGCCCGCTGGATAGCCGGCGTTCCTGGCGGTCAGGCCCGTGCGGACATTCCGCCTCGGAAAGGAGCTAGAAGAGGGAAAGACGACGACTATTCGACTTAAGACGCAATTCGAAGCGTCGCGGGAGGTCGGCACGCTGGAAGGCGCGCCGACCGTCGCTGTCGAGTGGTCTGGCGTCATCAATCGTCGGCGTGCGGCAATGCAAACGACAACGTTGCGTAGTAGCTGATCTGGTCGGCGTCCGGATCGTCCGGCGTCTTCTTCACATGCGCCACGCCGATCACGTTGAGTCCGTCGTTGCGCACGAACAGAACAGCCTTGCCGTTCGCGTCCGTCTTGTTGCTCATGGCGTGACCGTCATTCACGTAGTCGACGGCAAGCGCCACGTCGGGAAGGGGCTTGCCGGCGGCCAAGACCTGGACCGGCAGATCGTCGCCGATTTTCAACGTCATGGGATCGACGAGTGGGACGATTTCAAGATCGCGCCCAAGCGGCCTCGAGGGAGCGCCACGGCCGAGAATCGTCGTGTTCAACTTGATTGACCGACTCGCGGATTGCGCGCCCGGAACGGCGCTCTTCGGCTTGTCGACCGATTTGCCGTCGGCCCCTTTCGTCCAGATTCCATTGTCGAACGTCACCGCAAGGATGACCGTGTCCTTCGTCGGTTCGAGAAGCGTGTTTTTCGTCCCCGCGACGATCCGGACCTCGCGCTTCGCACCTGTTTCGGTGGTCCCCACCGCTTCCCGGACTTTTTCCGGTTTGTAGGCCTCATCGCTCGCGCCATGACCATAGACGACGGCGAGGTCGTCATGGCGCTGTGCCACCCATATACCGTGCGCCTGGGCCCCGGCCGTCATGGCGCCCAGCGCGATGAGCGAGATCAAAGTTTGGCGTTTCACTCTGTTTTCCCTTCAAAGTCGAAATGAACGAGTTCCGTATAGTATACTATACTATGAATCGCCAAGCGCTATTTCGACAGGAGTTCCGAAGCTGCGGGGAGACGAGAAAATCCAATGCTGCCGCGGCCGGGCCATGCCAAAAGGCGCGCGGAACAGGTCCACGCGCCTCTCCGATTCGATGCCACGGCCGTCAGGCCACGATCGATAAGCTAATCAGGTTTGGAGCACGCGAGCGCGCCTTCGAGGTCGATGTAGTGACCCGCACGATCTCGCTTCGAAGCGAGATAGCGCACGTTCTCGGCCGTGCGACGCCCGATCACGCGATGATCGGACACGACCGCAATTCCGGCCTCGCTGATGGCGCGGATCTTTTCCGGATTGTTGGTCATCAGCCGCACCGCGCCGACATCGAGGGCCTTGAGCATCACGGCCGCGAAATCGAATCGACGCTGGTCCGACTCGAATCCGAGAACCTCGTCGGCGTCGTACGTGTCGTAGCCTTGTGCCTGAAGCTTGTAGGCCTTGATCTTGTTGGCGAGACCGTTTCCGCGACCTTCCTGATCGAGATAGAGCAGGATGCCGCCCTCGTTCTCGGCCATGAACCGCACCGTTTCGCGCAACTGATCGCCGCAATCGCACTTGAGGCTGCCGAAGAGATCACCCGTCAAACACGCCGAATGCAGCCTGACCGGTACGGGTTTGGAAAAATCGGGCGCGCCGACGATGATGGCGACCTGGTCGCGCAGACCCTCGCCGCCGCGGAAGACGACGAATTCCGTCTGGGGCGCGCCGTCGAGGGG
>NZ_JBFUKD010000347.1:0-3817 GCF_056401005.1 Microvirga sp. P4_G7
AAGCTGATGCATGAGGACATGGCGATCCGCGATGCTCTCATGAAGATGCTGAAGCAGGCCGCCGTTTCGAAGATTGTGATCGAGCGTCCGCACCGGAAGTGCCGCGTCACCATTCACTCGGGTCGTCCGGGCGTGGTGATCGGCAAGAAGGGCGCGGACATCGAGAAGCTGCGCAAGCTCGTCAACAAGATGACGAACGCGGATGTGACGATCAACATCGTCGAAGTCCGCAAGCCGGAAGTCGATGCGACGCTGGTCGCGGATTCGATCGCTCAACAGCTCGAGCGTCGTGTCGCGTTCCGTCGCGCCATGAAGCGCGCCGTTCAGTCGGCGATGCGTCTCGGCGCCGAGGGCATTCGTATCAACTGCKCSGGCCGTCTYGGCGGWGCCGARATYGCWCGYMTSGAGTGGTATCGCGAAGGTCGCGTTCCGYTGCAYACSCTGCGSGCCGATGTCGATTACGGCACGGCGACGGCTTTCACGACGTACGGAACGTGCGGCATCAAGGTCTGGATCTTCAAGGGCGAAATCCTTGAGCACGACCCGATGGCGCAGGACAAGCGCATGAACGACGAGGGAGGCCGCTCGGGTGGCCGCCGCGAGCAAGCGGCGTAACCGAGGGGTCAGGAGAGGTTTGCCATGTTGCAACCGAAGAAAACGAAGTTCCGTAAGCAATTCAAGGGCCGCATCTCCGGCACCGCGAAGGGTGGAACGGATCTCAATTTCGGCCAGTTCGGCTTGAAGGCGATGGAACCCGAGCGTGTGAACGCTCGGCAGATCGAGGCGGCTCGCCGCGCGATCACCCGCGCCATGAAGCGTGCCGGTCGCGTTTGGATCCGCATCTTCCCGGACGTGCCGGTGTCGTCGAAGCCGACCGAAGTGCGTATGGGTAAAGGTAAGGGCGCTCCCGAATTTTGGGCAGCACGGGTCAAGCCGGGCCGCATCATGTTCGAGATCGACGGCGTGCCGGAAGATATCGCTCGCGAGGCCCTGCGCCTCGGTGCGGCGAAGCTTCCGATCAAGACGCGCTTCATTCAGCGAATCGCCGAGTAAGGAGGGGATCATGAAGTCCAAACAGAGAGCCTCCGACCTCAAGACGCTGTCGAACGATCAGCTGCAGGACGAGTTGCTGAAGTTGAAGAAGGAGCAATTCAACCTCCGCTTCCAGCGCGCGACCAACCAGCTCGAAAACACAGGACGCGTTCGTGAGGTCCGTAAGGACATCGCCCGCGTCAAGACGCTGCAGCGCCAAAAGTCGGCGACGGCGAAGGTTTAAAGGGGATCAGAATGCCGAAGCGCGTTTTGCAAGGCGTCGTTATCAGCGATAAGCAGGATAAGACGGTCGTTGTGAAGGTGGAGCGCCGTTTCACGCACCCGGTCATGAAGAAGACCGTGCGTCGGACGAAGCACTACCATGCTCACGACGAAGGAAATACGGCGAAGGTCGGCGATACGGTCTCCATCGAGGAGTCCAAGCCGATCTCGAAACTCAAGACCTGGGTGCTCGTCGACCAAGCGAAAGCCTAAAAGGTTTACGCTAGGGCTTGTCTATCGAGGGTGGCTCGTGTATACGGCCGCCCTTCTCGACAATGAAGGGCAGGGGACAAGAGATCCCCGTCAGGCGTAGTCCGGGGAGGCAATCGTGCCTCTGCCCGGAAACCTGTCTGAAACAAAGGAAAGGATCAAAGCCATGATCCAGATGCAGACGAATCTAGACGTTGCCGACAATTCCGGTGCGCGTCGCGTGATGTGCATCAAGGTTCTCGGTGGTTCGAAGCGTAAGTACGCTTCTGTCGGCGATATCATCGTCGTTTCCGTCAAAGAAGCTATTCCGCGCGGTCGCGTGAAGAAGGGCGACGTCATGAAGGCGGTCGTCGTTCGCACCGCCAAGGACATCCGTCGCGTCGACGGCTCGGTCATCCGTTTTGACCGCAATGCCGCCGTTCTGATCAACAATCAGAAGGAGCCGGTGGGCACCCGTATTTTCGGGCCCGTCCCCCGCGAGCTGCGCGCCAAGAATCACATGAAGATCATTTCACTGGCGCCGGAGGTGCTCTAATGGCCGCTAAGATCAAGAAAGGCGACAAAGTCGTCATTCTGACCGGTCGCGACAAGGGCAAGACCGGCGAAGTCGTGCAAGTGATGCCGAAGGAAGAGCGCGCGATCGTTCGCGGCGTGAACCTCGTCAAGAGGCACCAGCGGCAGACTGCCGCCCAGGAAGGCGGGATCATCTCGAAAGAGGCTCCGATCCACCTGTCGAACCTGGCTTACTCGGACCCCAAGGACGGCAAGCCGACCCGGGTTGGATTCAAGATCATGGACGACGGCCGCAAGGTCCGCGTCGCCAAGCGCTCGGGAGACCTGATCGATGGCTAAGGCTCAGGTGGACGGTTACACCCCGCGCATGCGGAAGCACTACGAAGACGTAGTGCGCCCGGCGCTCATCAAAGAGTTCGGCTACAAGAACCCCATGGAAGTTCCGACGATCACCAAGATCGTTCTGAACATGGGCGTTGGCGAGTCGACCGCGGATTCCAAGAAGGCGAACGTCGCCGCCTCGGAACTCGCTCTCATCGCCGGCCAGAAGCCGGTGATCACGAAGGCCCGTAAGGCGATTTCGCAGTTCAAGGTCCGCGAAAACATGCCGATCGGCGCCAAGGTCACGCTCCGCAAGGCTCGTATGTACGAGTTCATGGATCGTCTCGTGACCATCGCGCTTCCCCGCGTCCGCGACTTCCGGGGCTTGAACCCCAAGTCGTTCGACGGTCGCGGCAACTACGCCCTCGGCATCAAGGAACACCTGGTGTTCCCTGAGATCAGCTACGACAAGGTCGAGCAGGTGTGGGGCATGGACGTGGTGATCGCCACCACGGCTAAAACCGACGACGAAGCCCGTGCGCTCCTGCGTCACTTCAACTTCCCGTTCCGGCAGTGAGGACAGCAGTCCTCATACGCGGACACTGGAGAAAATCGAATGGCTAAGAAAAGCTCTATTGAGAAGAACAAGCTCCGTCGCGAGTTGGTGAAGAAGTTCGCCGGCAAGCGCGAGCGGCTTCTGGCTGTCGCCAACGACGAGTCGAAGTCCATGGAGGATCGCTTCGCAGCGCGCCTCAAGCTGGCGGAACTTCCGCGCAACAGCAATCCGACCCGGATTCGCAACCGTTGCGAGGTTACGGGCCGTCCCCGCGCTTACTACCGCAAGCTCGGCATGTCCCGTATCGCTCTCCGTGAACTGGGCTCGAAGGGCCTGATTCCCGGTCTCGTGAAGTCCAGCTGGTAAGGGAGGCAGTCGAATGATCAACGATCCGTTGGGCGATATGCTCACCCGTATCCGTAACGCGCAGATGCGTCGTCGCGGTACCGTTTCTACCCCTGGTTCGAAGCTTCGCGCTCGTGTCCTCGACGTTCTCAAGTCCGAGGGTTACATCCGCGATTACTCGCAGACCGAGTTTGGCAACGGCCGGACCGAGTTCTCGATCGAACTCAAGTACTACGACAACCAGCCCGTCATCCGCACCATCGAGCGCGTGTCGAAGCCTGGTCGGCGTGTGTACACGTCCGTCGATACCATGCCGCGCGTCGCCGACGGCCTTGGCATCACCATCATCTCGACCCCGCAGGGCGTGATGGCCGATCACGAGGCCCGTGAGAAGAACGTCGGCGGCGAAGTGCTCTGCAAGGTCTTCTAAGACCGGCTTGAGCACAGAACCACGGGAGATTTGAGCATGTCTCGAGTAGGCAAAAAGCCGGTTGCGGTTCCGTCGGGAGTGACGGCGACCATCGACGGCCAGACAGTCAAGGTTAAGGGCAGCAAGGG
>NZ_JBFUKD010000348.1:0-3810 GCF_056401005.1 Microvirga sp. P4_G7
CCCTTTAAAATGTCGGACCCACCTCCACCCTCCATCGTATCGGCAATATCACTTCCAGTGACCGTATCCTCGCCGAGCCCCGCGTTGACAAACAGGCCTTGAATGATGGAGCCAGCCGCTGTGAAATGATCGGAGAATGTCGAGCCTATGAATTTTTCTATCCCCGAGTAGGTATCCAAATATTCGTTCATGTCCAAACCGGTATTCTGCTGGACGTATCCATTTATCCCGTAGCGGCTATAATAGAGATCAGCGACACCTAGATTAACCAAGACACCATAAGATCTTGGCGTTTCGACACTGTAGTCGATGGTATCGAAACCGGACCCACCAACGAAGGTATCCCTTCCTCCGCCGCCGACCATGATGTCATTATTGGCACCGCCATCGATTGAGTCTTCAAACGCAGAGCCATAGATGGTGTCATCTCCAGCAAGGCCGCGAATATCGTAAATTCCATCACTGAGGTATTGCGCATTTCGCGCGTCGATGAAATTGGTGCCAGCTGTATCGAAAATGGGCTGCGTGAAGCTGTAGAAGGGGTGGACTTCACCGCCCGTTAGACCGAATTCCACCCGTTCATCAATCGCGCGCTTCTCCTCCGGCCTAGCGGAATTATTGGCATTCGCTTTCAGCATCGCGGCATCGTGGAAGGGCGGCGAGTTGTCAGATACACGAAGCGAGCGGGTGCCTCCAGTCGGTAGCGCTTGCAAGTGGCCAGGTTGTACGTCCTGCGCGTCGTCCTCCTCAAACATCCCCTCGAGCATTTCCTCGACGGTTCTCATCCGCTCGATTGCCGGGCCTTGTTCCAATCCGATGGCGTTCAGTGTTGCGAGATCTTCGGCGACGACCAACTTTTCTACCGGGGGCGTCACCGCCGCTTCCGCGCTGTCGTGCCGATCGCCGGAATTGCTGTGCTTATCTGAGGTTGCATAGGCATCCTCTTCCAATGCGGTGTGGAGAGCCTCTGGGTTGGTGTATTCAGATGAAGAAGCCATCGCGATTCCCCTGCAACTAATAATTGAGCCAATCAAAGCTTTGGCACAGCAACATTGATGTAACATTATATTCATACATTTTGCAATCCTTCCGTCATGTTGTTACACATTGAATCGCGCGCCGCCTCTGCGGCCCGGCGCCAAACGCCTCGGTGAAAGAATTCGCCCTGTGACTATTTTCTGGGCGCGAGGTTTCTTTGCGTCAGGTGCGCACGGCGGATCGCGTGGTGAAGCGCGGTCGCGCACGCCCTTCCCTTCTCGCCATCCGCGTTGCGGAAAACACCGACATCGAATGCGTCGGCGCGCGGTCATCGAGCGTCGGCACGGCGCCGAACGTCGTGTGGCGCAATGTGCGCATCACCAGTTGCGTTGCGGATACGAAAGCGCTAAGCCTGCCTCATTCGACAGGGGTGCTCCGTAATGCCGGGGCTGAGATGTCGGCGCGATGCCGACGGACCCTCAAGCTGATCTGGATAATACCAGCGGAGCGAGGCGACGATGTTTTCAGGTGCGCAGGTTTCTCTCTACCCGATGGCCGACGATTTCGTCGGGATCATCCTTCGCGCGTTGAACGCGCTCGATCCTTACAGACCGCGTTTCCGGATCGAGACGGACGACGTGTCGACGCTTCTCGTCGGCCCTCCCGAAGAACTCTTTCCCGCCATGCGCGACCTCTTCGTCGCGGCAGCGCGGAGCGGCAGCCATTGCGTGCTCGCCGCCACCGTGTCGCGCGGCTGCCCCGGCGAACCCGACGATCCGATCTGCACGCCGATCAGCGGGACCGGGCATGAGCAGCCGCTCCACGCTCGCATCGCCGCCGCGATCGAACGAGCCTCCGCGGCTGAACGAACGGGAGTGTCCATCGCCGCCCAGTTCTCGCTCTATCCGCTCGGCAACGGGCATCACATGGACGAGATCTACGGCTGCATCGATTTCCTCAAGCGATCGGGCGTGTTCGACCGCTCGAAGAATTTCTGCACGAAGCTGCGCGGCGATGCGGGGCCGGTTTTCGCCACGCTGAGCGAAGCCTTCCTGCGGTTCGGATCGCCCGCCGGGCACGTGGCGCTCGATCTCAAGGCCTCGGCCAACAGCCCCACACGCATCTAACCCTGTCGCCTTTCCACATTAGGAGAATCCCATGTCTCACGGACGTCGCTGGACGCTGAGGGAAACATTGATCGTGACCGTTCTCGGCGCGGTCTTCGCAGTCCTCTATCTCGGTTGGGTGCAGGTCTGGCTGATCGCACAAGCCGTCTTCGGATCATTGACCATGGACGTGGTGATGGGCTTCTGGTTCATCGCCTCCATCGTCGCGGCGGCGATCATTCGAAAGCCCGGCGTCGCCTTCGCGGCGGAAGTGCTCACGGCCGTGGTCCAGATCCTGCTCGGCAGCCCGGCCGGATTGCTGCTCCTCGTCACGGGAGCCGTCCAAGGGGCGGGTGCCGAAGCCGTGTTCGCCGCAACCCGCTGGCGGAACTACTCGCTGCCCGTGTTGATGGCAGCGGGCGTCGGCGCGGCGGTGTTCTCGTTCGCCTATACCTGGGTGCGGTTCGATTACGGCGCCCTGCAGCCGACGATTCTCATAGCGATGTTCGCCCTGCGGTGCGCGAGCGGCGCGCTCCTCGGCGGGTTGCTCGGACATATCATCGTGAAGGCGCTCTACAAGACGGGTGCTCTGGCCGGCCTCGCCATCGATCATGACATCCGCACAGCGACCGCATGACGGTACTCCCGCTGCGGAATGGCGAGGCGTCACGGTTCGTTATCCCTTCGCGTCCGGCGACGCGGTCGGGCCGGTCGACATCACCATCGGACGCGGCGAGCGGGTTCTGCTGCTCGGCGCATCCGGCGCGGGCAAATCCACACTGCTCCTGACATTGACGGGGCTCGTTCCGGAGAGCATCCCGGCGACACGCAGCGGCACGGTTCTGATCGGCGGCGTCGATATCGGCACGCGGCGCCCCGCCGAATGGGCGGCCGCCGTCGCCCAGTATTTCCAGGACGCGGACCAGACGCTGTGCGGCATGCGGGTCGAGGACGAGATCGCCTTCCCGCTCGAGAACCGCGCGAAGCCGCTGGCCGTGATCGACGAGGTCGTAACGGCCGTCATGAGGCAGGTCGGGTTGCCTGAAAGTTGGCGCAAACGCCGTTCCATGGCCTTGTCGGGCGGCGAAAAGCAGCTCGTGGCACTCGCCGCGACGCTGGCGCAGGACGCGCCGCTCTTCGTCGCCGATGAGCCCACGGCACATCTCGCGCCCCAGGCGACCGAGCGCCTCCATGCCCTTCTCACCGGCGCACGCGACAAGAGCATCCTCGTCGTCGATCATCGCCTCGACGGATTGATCGCATCCATGGACCGCGTGATCGTGCTGGGGGCCGATGGAGCGATTGTCGCCGATGGGCCTCCGCGTGAGGTGTTTCGCGAACGGGGGGCGGAACTGTCGGCGCTCGGCATCTGGCGGCCGGCGGCTATGGTCCTCGACGGGTTATTGCGGGCGGCTGGCGCCCCACCCCCGCTGTCGCCCTTGTCGATCGGCGAAGCGCTCGGCCATCTCGACCCGCATTCCGCTTCGCCCGCTCTCATTGCGTCAGCGCGGCCGGCCGTCGAACGGTTTGTCGCGGATTGCTTGCCACGCGGCCGTCGCGAACCGGCAGAGAAGCCCGTCGTGGCGGAGCTCTTCAACGCGGATTGCGCGCCGCTCCACGCTCCGATCGTTCTGCGCGATATCGACCTTGCGATCCATGAGGGCGAAGTCCTCGGCATTCTGGGCGCCAACGGAGCCGGAAAGTCGACCCTCGGGCTGTGCCTATC
>NZ_JBFUKD010000349.1:0-3796 GCF_056401005.1 Microvirga sp. P4_G7
CGCCTGCTCCATCGCTCAATGGGCGGCGGTCGAGGCGCTCAACGGGCCGCAGGACCATCTCAAAGTGTTCAAGAAGGCCTTCGAGGAACGTCGCGATCTCGTGGTCTCGATGCTGAACCAGACCAAGTACCTGAAATGCCCGATGCCGGAGGGCGCCTTCTACGTCTATCCGTCCTGCGCCGAGGCGATGGGCAAGACGACGCCGTCGGGCAAGGTTCTCGAGACCGACGAGGACTTCGTCTCCGAGCTCCTGGAGGCAGAGGGCGTCGCCGCCGTGCACGGTTCGTCTTTCGGCCTGGGTCCGAACTTCCGGATCTCCTACGCCACATCGAACGTGCTGTTGGAAGAGGCCTGCAACCGCATCCAACGCTTCTGCGGCAGCTTGCGATGAGCGACTGGCCTCGGGTCTTCCTTCCTGATCCCGAGGCCGCGCCCTATCGCGTCGACCAATCGTCGCCCTTTCGGGTGAAGGCGGATTTTCGTGTCGACTTCACCAATGGCGGCCACGTCGACGCCAGGGGATTCATTCTCGACATCGAGGGCGATAGCGTCACTCCGGAACGGCTCGCGGAAATGGTCGTGTCCGCGATGAATCTCCTCAGAGCCGGGCCGGTGACGATCTTCTCGATGCAGGTCGTTCGCCGGGGCGAGCACGCCGATAGCCAAGCCGCCATCGCCCCCAACATGAGTCTTTGACGGACTTCTGCCGAGCTGAAGGATTTTATCCTCAGCGCGGAACCTTCCGTCTGCCTACCCGTTTCCTGGCAGCAAACAGCTAAGCTCAGGAGACCATCATGTTCCGCACAGCCGCATTGGCGACCCTCGCCCTGGTCGCAACCTTCGGGTCGATCGAGGCTCAAGCTCAGAATCGCGTCAGGTCCGGCGTGCTCACTTGCAGTGTCGCCGGCGGTGTCGGCCTCATCGTGACCTCGCAGAAGGCCACGTCTTGCACCTTCAAGCCGCGCCGTGGTCCTGCCGAGCGCTACGTCGGCACGATCAGGAAGTTCGGTCTGGATATCGGCGCGACGAGCCGTGGCGTCATCACGTGGGCGGTGTTCTCCAACGGCAGCGTCTTGCCAGGCTCGCTCGCAGGACAGTATGTCGGCGCGACGGCCGAGGCGACCATCGGCGCGGGTCTCGGCGCCAACGTGCTGGTGGGTGGTTCCAACCGCTCCATCGCGCTCCAGCCGCTCTCGGTCAGTGGGCAGACCGGACTTAATTTCGCACTCGGCGTCGGT
Source organism: Microvirga sp. P4_G7 (assembly GCF_056401005.1). Taxonomy (NCBI): domain Bacteria; kingdom Pseudomonadati; phylum Pseudomonadota; class Alphaproteobacteria; order Hyphomicrobiales; family Methylobacteriaceae; genus Microvirga; species Microvirga sp. P4_G7. The sequence goes on from NZ_JBFUKD010000349.1 coordinate 1,239, forward strand.
GATTTGGAACTCCGCGCTGCGCGCTAGAAGCGGTCCTTCGGTTTCCGCAAACGGCCGGGCTTCGCCCGGTCGTTTTGCATTTGAGAGGGAATTCCAGGGAACTCTCCCGTGGCCGGAATCCGCTTGCTATTCGCCAAAGACCGGCACAGCATCGAGAAAATGACGTTTCCACGACAGGGAGCGCTGACGGGGGCAGGGGAAGGAGACTCTCATGGCACCCATCGGCAGATCGTCCGCGGGCCCGCGATGCATCGCAATCGTCGGCCCCTTCCAAAGTGGCAAAACTTCACTTCTCGAGGCAATCCTGGAGCGTACCGGCGCCGTCAAGCGCGCAGGCCGCGTCACCAACGCTGATACGGTAGGCGACGGCAGCGCAGAAGCCCGATCGCACGCGATGAGCATCGAGCCGAATGTCGCGACGGTGGACTTCCTCGGAGAAGCCATGACCTTCGTCGACTGCCCAGGCTCGGTCGAGTTCCTGCACGACATGCGGCATGTGGCACCCGTATGCGATGCCGCGATCGTGGTGTGCGAAGCGGATGAGCGAAAAATTCCCGCGCTTGAAATCGTTCTGCGGGAACTCGAGGAAGCGGACATTCCCCGCTTTCTGTTCGTGAACAAGATCGACACCGCGGCACGGCGCTTGCGTGAAACGCTCGCCCTGCTTCAACGCGCATCGCGAACGCCCTTGTTGCTGCGGCAAATTCCGATCTGGAAGGACGGTATCGCCATCGGCTTCGTCGATCTCGCGCTGGAGCGGGCCTTCATCTACCGCGAACACGCACCGAGCGAGGTGATGGAACTGCCGGAAGGTGAAATCCTGCGCGAGCGGGAAGCGCGGTTCTCCATGTTGGAGCGTCTCGCCGATTACGACGACACCCTGATGGAGGATCTGATTTCCGAAATCGAACCGCCACGGGATCGCATCTTCGACGATCTCGCTCGCGAATTGAAAGAGCGGCATGTGGTGCCGGCCTTGATCGGGTCGGCGGAGCGCGGATACGGCGTCACGCGTCTGCTCAAGGCGATCCGCCATGAGGCGCCGACACTCGCGGATACCTGCTCGCGCCTCGGGGTCCAGCCGGAAGGGCCGCCTCTCGCGCAAGCGATGAAGACGCTCCATTCGGGCCAAGGCGGCAAGATGACGGTCGGCCGGATTCTGCGCGGTGCGGTGCATGAGGGCGACACGGTCGTCGGCGCTCGCGGCAACGAAACCCGGGTAGCGAGCCTTCTCGCCCTGACAGGTGGTGCGACGCAGCGCATCAACGAAGCGAATGCCGGCGAGACAGTCGGTTTTGGTCGGCTCGAAGGCATTGCCACAGGCGACAGTTTCGCGGTGGGCAAGGCGCGCCCCGAAGCCATCGTTTCGGTGGCGCCGCCGGACCCCGTCTACGCGGTCGCTTTGCACCTGAAAGACCGGAAGGACGATGTGCGCCTCACGGGAGCCCTGGCAAAAATCGTCGAGGAAGATCCCGCGTTGGTGGTCGAAACCCGGCCTGACTTGAACGAGATGCGATTGCACGGACAGGGCGAGATGCATTTGCGGGTCGCGGTCGAGCGGCTGGCCTCGCGCTTTCAGGTCGATGTCGATACGGGAAAGCCGAAGACGGCGTATTGCGAAACGATCCGCTCTCCGGCCTCCGCGCGTGGGCGTCACAAGAAGCAGACCGGTGGTCACGGCCAGTTCGGCGACGTTCTCATCGAAGTGGCGCCCCTGCCGAGAGGGGAGGGCTTCGCCTTCAAGGACAAAATCTCCGGCGGCGTCGTTCCGCGCCAATACATCCCCTCGGTCGAAACCGGTGCGCGCGATGCGGTCAAGACCGGCCCGCTCGGATTTCCGGTCGTCGACGTAGGCGTCACGCTGACGGACGGTTCCTACCACAGCGTCGATTCCTCCGATGCGGCGTTCCAATCCGCGGCGAGGCTCGCGCTCGCCGAGGCCTTGCCGAAAGCCAAACCCGTACTGCTCGAACCGATCCTGTCGGTCGAAATTTCAGTGCCGACGGAGGCCATGTCGAAAGCGACAGGCCTGATCACCGCACGGCGGGGGCAGATCCTGGGCTACGATTCACGGCCCGGCTGGTCCGGTTGGGATGTCCTCAGCGCCACGATCCCCGAATCGGAAATCGGCGATCTCATCGTGGAATTGCGCTCCGTAACGTCAGGCGTCGGGACCTTCAGGACACGATTCGACCACATGGCGGAACTCAGTGGACGTCCGGCCGAGCTCGCCATGCGTCCACACGCCCATTGAGGGCGCGCGATGGCGGGCCAGCGCCGGCCCGCCATCGACAAACGACCCACCCCGCGCCAAGTTACCCATTGGGGGGACGGTGATCTCCCGGCCACAACTTCGCGCTCAGCGAGGGAGGAACTATGAACGCCACGTCCACGGCATCCGTTCTGGCGGAGAACATCGCGCATCCCGAAAAGCCTTGGCTCGCGTCCTATCCGCCGGGCGTTCCCGCGACGATCGACAGCAACCTCGGAAGCCTCGTCGATGTTTTCCGAAAGAGCGTTTCGACATTCTCGGACCGACCGGCGGTCGAGAGTTTCGG
>NZ_JBFUKD010000350.1:0-3794 GCF_056401005.1 Microvirga sp. P4_G7
TCATTGCCGCTGCCGCCGTAGAGCTTGTCGTTACCGCCGTCGCCATAGATGGTGTCGTGTCCGCCCATGCCTTTCAGCACGTTGTGGCCGATATTGCCGGTGATCTTGTTTGCGTAATTGTTGCCGACGAGAGAGATGGAACTCTTTCCGCGAGCCGAGATCGTTTCGATGAAAGTGTCGTCTGTCACCTGGTAGCTGACGCTCGAGAGAACCGTATCGCTGCCTTGTCCGGCCAGCTCGACGATCATGTCGGCTCTGTTGTCGACGATGTAGGTGTCGTTGCCGAACCCGCCGACCATGGTGTCGACGCCGGTCCCACCGTCGAGGGTGTTGTTGCCGTCGTTACCCACGATCGTGTTGGCGAACTCGTTTCCGGTCAGCGACAGAGCCTTCCGGCCGGCGATTGCGGCAAGAACTTCGACCTCGGAGGATTTGCCGAGAGCGTAGCTGATGGCGGCGATCACCGTGTCGTAACCGGCGTTTCGGTTCTCGATGACCCGGTCGTCCTTTTCGTCGACAAGATAGAGGTCGTTTCCGAGACCACCGGCCATCGTGTCTTCGCCGCCGCCGCCGTCGAGGGTATCGTTCCCGTCATAGGCTTCCAGGTAATCGCCCTTCGCGGAGCCGACCAGGCTGTCGTCCCCCACCATGACGTAGGCGGCCGTCGCCGCTCCACCGGCCAGGAAGACGTTGATATCCGAATAGGCGATCCCCGTCGCATTGCTGTACTCGAGCCAGACCCGTCCGCCATAGCTGTAGGAGAGGCGCCCCGCCACGCCGGACAGCACCGTCAACTGGGAGCCGACGAGCGTTCCGGCAACCTGGTTGTGATCGACCTCGGCGACAAAGGTCGCAACCGTCTGCTCGGGGTTGATGGAAGCCGGCACCACGATCGGGGAGAACATGTCTTGCAGGCGATAACCCGTCGGCATGCTCGTATAGAACTGGAGATTGGCCATCGTCGAGGAGCGCTCCGCCGTGCGAACACCGGCGTGTTCAAGAAGTCGGGACTTGGAGAACGCGACATCTGCCGCAGCGGAAGCTCATACCCGATGGGAGGTCATTCTTACAAGGTCGAAGGTGCCGCACTCTAGGTGTCGACTGCGACCACGCTGAGCTGCTGATCTCGTCCGCGGACTGCGTGAGGGCCAAGGTCACGGGCCCTGAACCCGGCCGGCAGGTCGATTCGGCTGAGAACGTCGCTGGAGGCCAGGAACGGCTCGTTGAACGCCTTCCCCAGTGTCTCCAGGCGGGACGTCGCGTTCACAGTATCGCCGACGTAAGCGATCTTATGTTTCTCGACCCCGATTTCCGCCGTCACCACGGGCCCGCAATGCAACGCGGCCCGGAAGCGCGGAACGACGCCGAAGCGCGCCAGCCATTCGTGGGAATCCCGCTCGATCTGCTGGCGAAAGGCGTGGACACAACTCAAGCAGCGGGCCTCCTGGATGCCCCGGGCAAGCGGCCAGGTGATCATCGCCATGTCACCGATATAATCGTCCAGCGAGCCATTGTAGCGACGGACGGGGTCCGCCAGGCTGGCGAAGAAGGCTCCGAGAAACGCCTGGTACTTCATCGGCCCCATGCTCTCGGCGAGKGACGTCGACCCCACCAGATCGATAAAGAGAAAAACGCGATCCTCTTCGACGGGTTTGTAGTACCGGCCGATGAGGAGGTTGAAGAATACCTCGCCCCCGATCAGGTCCCGCACGCGAAGGATGAAGGCGACGACTGCCGAGACGACGAGGGAATACGTGAGAATCCGGGGTGTCGGCAGCACGGTCTCCCAATAGGGTTCTTCGAGCACGTCCAAGGCGAGCAGAGTGCTCCCGGCGATCACGTTCGCGAGGACGATCAGCGTCACGTAGATCGAGATGGAGCTCAGGGCGTAGAGGGGAGCGGAAAGGCGCTTGAGCCCCTTCTGGAGCCCGGCGAAGAAATAGCCACGTTCGAAGCCGAACAGCAGCACCGCCGTCACCATGCCGAAAACAGCTCCGATCAGCGGTTTCCCATTATGGAACAGAAATGCGTAGCATATGCCCGCCAGCGCGCCGACGAGAACGGCGAATATCCAGAACCGAATCTGGCGGCTCATGCGGTCGCTCTCTTGGCGCAGGACGCAGAAAAGGCGCGGGAGCGGGGATTTTGGAAGACCAAACGGCTTCTCCTGCAATGTGCCACGAATCTCGGACAAGATGATTCCTCCTCTCGTCACCAAGAGAAGCGTAACTGTAGCGGAATTTTGTCAGACCTCCGTTTGAAGCATGGCGAACGCTCTCATCGACCGACCTTACGCCTGTTGAAAGAGGTGTGAGACCACTATGGACACGAGGCGACCAATATGAGACCAGTAGAGCGTGAGCAACCCTGGTTTCATCCCCTGTTTCCGGACATTGCAGCATTTGTCCGTTCCCGGATCCCATACCAATGAGGATGGGTTCGGTGCGCGTCGTGCTCTTGCATGGATCATTGATGGAGCGACGGGCGTCAGCGGCGCCCGCTTGACCCCCGGTCAGAGCGACGCTTCCTGGCTCGCCGAGACGATCGGGGCTGCCCTCACAGACGAGAAAGCCGACACTATTCCGGATATCCTCTCCTCGGTTGGTGAGTTGGTGACATCGGCGTTCCTCGAGACGGCGCCCGACGTGGCGACGGATGTGGACGCGGTGGCGCCTTCCGCCTGCCTGGGGCTGATCCGGTGCCGGGAGGGGGCGATAGAAGGGACGGTCGACGTCGAAGGAGCGTTTCTCGGTGACGTGGTGGCCCTGGTGCCGTCGGAGGCCGGGGTCGTCCGCTGGACCGACGAGCGGTCGAAGCCCTTCGAGCGATTGACCCTGGCGTCGCTCGGCCGGAGCGACAGGTCAGTCGGGGTAATGCCGCACGAGACCCGGCGCCAGATCCTCGAAAATCGGACTAGAATGAACCATCAKGACGGCTACTGGGTCGTCCATCCTCTGCGCCCCTGGGCTGGGCGGGAGGTCCGCTTCGACGCGACGATCGCGTCCGGGAAACCGATCGTGCTGGCGACCGACGGGTTCATGCGCCTCGTCGACGTGTTCGGCGACTATACGGACGACACGCTTTATGCTGCTCTGAGTGCCGGTCAGGCACTTGATCTGCTGCAGGAACTGCGGGACCGCGAGCAACGGGACGACGAAGCGAGCACATTTCCACGCGTTAAGATCCACGACGATGCGACCGTCCTGGTCGTTGCGCCGCAGGATCATTGCCGAGAATCACGAAAGAGCCTGTGAAGAAGGCCCTTTTCGGTGAGGAGAAGACGTCAACAATGAGGGGACGAACATGAGACTGACGAGACGAATTCTGATGGGCGCTGCGGTCGGCGGCTTTATGGCGATGGGCGCGGGCGCGGCTTTTGCCAAGACCGATTTGACCTTCTGGAGCTGGCGCCAGGAAGACAAAGCCTTCTACCAGGACCTCATCAAGAAGTTCGAGCAGAAAGAGCCGGACATCTCGGTGAAATTCGAGACCTACGCTCCTGAGAACTACCAGACCATCCTCTCCACCGCGCTCGCGGCGGGGCGTGGTCCGGACGTGATCCAGGTCCGTGCCTACGGCAATCTCGAAACGATCGCGACCCCGGGCTACCTGCTCGCCCTCGACAAGCAGAACGCACCCGAGCTGGCGAACTTCCCGGAAGCCGCGCTCGCGGCCGAGACGCTCCGTTCGGACGGCAAGGTCTATGCGGTGCCGTTCGCCATGCAGACCCAGTTGGTGGTCTACAACAAGAAGATGTTCAAGGATGCCGGCCTCACTCCTCCCAAGACCTGGGA
>NZ_JBFUKD010000351.1:0-3792 GCF_056401005.1 Microvirga sp. P4_G7
TGCGCCTGGGACAGCGCCAGACCAGCCGGCGCAGCGTTCCACAACGCCACGCTCGCGTCGGCAAATTGCAGCACGCGGACGTCGCGCACGAGATCGGTGCCATCGGGTCCGGTCACCGTGAAGGTGCCGTCGCCGTTGTCGACGACTTGAGATTCCGCGGCCGTGCCGGAAAACTTCGCGACGTTCGTCCCCGTGCCGCCGTCGAGCGTATCGTTGCCGAGGCCACCGTCGAGCGTGTCGTTGCCGCCGTTGCCGGTCAGCGCGTTGGCGTTGRCATCGCCGGTGAACGCATCGTTGCCGGAACCGCCTTCGAGGTTCTCGATGTTGAGAAGGGTGTCGAGGCCATAGTTGGTCTCTTGTACCTGACCTTGCTTATTCAGGTCGACCGTCGCCCCAATCGGGCCCGAGAACAACGCGGTGTCAGTATCGACCCCGCCATCGAGCGTGTCATTGCCGAACCAACCGTCCAATGTATCGTTTCCGGCACTGGAAGTGAGAGCGTTGTCTCCAGTGCTTCCAGTCAAATGATCTGCGCCGCCGTAACTTATGATGTTCTCGATGTTGCGAAGAGTGTCGGTGCCGCTGCCGGCGTTTTGCCCTGTCTCGAGTCGCAGGTCGATTCTCGATGCCTCAGCCGTGTCCTTCAAGGCAATGAATGTATCGGTGCCTACGCCACCATCAATTGTGTCATCGCCCAGACCAGCAATGAAGGTCTCATCGCCTGCACCGCCTAGCGCCCTGTCATTGCCCTCGCCCAAGTCGAGCACGCCAACGATGGTGCCGAGACGGCCGTCGTAGCTGTCGTTCCCGAGGCCAAACCGGATGCCGCCATAGATATGACCTTCGTTTACAAGATGGTCGGCCGTCGCAGAGCCTCTTATTGCTTGGTGTGCAAACGGATCATTTGAGCCCCTCAAGCTGCTAACGAGCCCTTCGTTGACGATCAGATTGGGACGATCGCCCACCTGCGAAGTCAGGAAGACGGCTTCCGAAGTCCTGCTGCTGATGCTCCCGGTGCTATAGATTTTTGCACCACCGGCGGTCGTGTAAACTCCGACACTATCTCCGAAAATTTCACCGTCATTGAAAACGGTATTGTTCACTCCTCCGGCGTCAAAGTAGACGCCGAAGCTCGCGCTGCTAACAACCGATCCCGATGATCCGACCCTGACAACGTTCGAATCGCCTGCGAGTTGAATGGCCGGAGCCCAAGCATCGATAGTTCCGAAAACGGCCACTGACAGTTCGCCGCCAACGCCTCCAATACCACTGCCCCCGAACGACCTGATGACGCCGGTCGCGCCCACAATCACTGGCTCTTCTCGCGTCACGCCGATTGGAATGTTCTGATTCAGCTCAATGGTTGTCGTAATTACTTGCGCCATGGCGGCCTCCGCTTAAAGAGCCCCCATGCCACGCATGACGCTGCCTCGCCCCCGTTTGAATGGAGGGGCAAAAATGTCTTTGCCACTGGTTGACGTATTGAGCTTTTCCAGTGTGCGTTCTCACACCCCTTTTTTGTCCACGCTTCAAATCGAAGTGCGTGGCTTCACTGCAGAAGCGCAGAATGCTCTCCACTCGCAATTCGGCTTCAAGTGCGAAACGCGGCTGCCGCAATCCGTTCACAATCTGTAGCGCAGCGCATCGGCCAGCACGCTGAAGGCGGGCGTAGGTTGCCGGCGGCTCGGGTAGTAGAGGTGGTAGCCCGAAAACGGCGGGCACCAATCGGCGAGCACCCGCATGAGCCGCCCATCGGTCAGATACGGCTGCACTTGATCCTCAGGCAGGTATGCCATGCCGATCCCCGCCAGTGCGGCGTCGAGGATGAGGGCAAGATCGTTGAAGACGAGCGGACCTTCGACTCTCACCTTGAGTTCTCGGGCATCCTTCTCGAATTCCCATGCGTAGATTCCCCCGGACGTCGGTAGGCGCAGATTGATGCATCGATGACCGACGAGATCCTGCGGTCTTTTCGGGCGCGGTCGCGTTGCGAAATAGGAAGGCGTAGCGACAACCGCCATGCGCATGTCCGGCCCGATGCGCACGGCGATCATATCCTTTGCCACCTGCTCACCGAGCCGCACGCCAGCGTCATACCGCTCGGCAACGATATCAGTCAGGCCCGAGTCGACGACGATCTCGACCTTGATGTCCGGGTAATCCGGTAGCAACTTCTGAAGGGTCGGCCAGAGGATGGAATTGGCCGCGTGCTGTCCCGTCGTGATGCGGATCGTGCCGGCGGGTTTCTCGCGAAACTCGCTGAGCGCCGACAACTCGGCGTCGATTTCACCAAAGGCCGGGCCAAGAGTGCGGAGCAGGCGCTCGCCGGCCTCGGTCGGTGAGACGCTCCGGGTGGTGCGGGTCAACAGTCGAATCCCGAGCCGCGCCTCGAGCCGGCGGATCGTGTAGCTCAGTGCCGATTGCGAGGTGCCGAGCTTGGCCGCAGCGCGGGTGAAGCTCCTTTCCTCCGCCACCGAGAGAAATGCCATCAGGTCCGCCAGCTCTTCGCGCTGCATTTATGAATCCTCAGTATAAGACCATGCGCTTTTTGGCATCTAATCGCACGGTGCCCCCCGCGCTAGATCACCCCTCGAGATCCGACCCCCAAAAGTTCAAGGGCCGGATCAGCGAAGGAGCAGGCGATGGAGATCAAACGAAGCGGTTCACAGCCCTCCGGTAAGGGACCGGCCGAATGGTTCACGGGCGCTGTGCGGATCGACTCACCCTTCCAGCGATCCGATCCGGCGCGCATCGGCGGAGCGATCGTCACCTTCGAACCCGGCGCTCGTACAGCCTGGCACACCCATCCCCTTGGGCAGACCCTGATCGTCACGGCGGGCGCTGGCTGGGTGCAGCGCGAAGGCGGGCCGATCGAGGAGATCCGGCCCGGGGATGTGATCTGGTTTCCACCGGGTGAGAGGCATTGGCACGGCGCCACGGCTACCACCGCCATGACTCACATCGCTATCGCCGAGGCGCTCGAGGGCAAGGTCGTCGATTGGTTGGACCACGTCGACGACGAACAATACATGGCGACCGGAGAACGATCCCGCGTGTGAGCGATCGCTCACACTGGCCTGCGACATGGCCTCGATGGAGAAGAAGAATGCAGAAGCGCAAACTCGGGAACAGCAATCTGGAAGTCTCAGCCATCGGCCTTGGCTGTATGGGCCTGAGCTTCGGCTACGGCCCGGCGACGGACCTTCACGATGCAATTCAATTGATCAGGTCGGCATTCGAGCGTGGCGTCACCTTCTTCGACACGGCCGAAGCCTATGGGCCTTACAAGAACGAGGAACTCCTGGGCGAAGCTCTTGCACCCATCCGCGACCAAGTGGTGATCGCGACGAAATTCGGCTTCGAATTCGATTCCAGCGGCGGACAGAGCGGCATGAACAGTCGCCCGGACCATATCAGGGACGTCGCCGAGGCGGCGCTGAAGCGGCTCAAGACCGATCGACTCGATCTGTTCTATCAGCACCGCGTGGATCCGAACGTGCCGATCGAGGACGTCGCGGGAACGGTGAAGTCGTTGATTCAGCAAGGCAAGGTCAAGCACTTCGGCCTGTCCGAGGCAGGCGTGCAGACGATCAGGCGCGCACACGCTGTCCAACCTGTCACGGCGCTTCAAAGCGAATATTCCCTGTGGTGGCGTGAGCCAGAAAAGGAGGTGTTGCCGACACTGGAGGAACTCGGAATTGGCTTCGTTCCCTTCAGCCCACTCGGCAAGGGCTTTCTCACGGGCGCAATCAGCGAGAATACGACGTTCGACGGCAAGGATTTCCGCAACAT
>NZ_JBFUKD010000352.1:0-3791 GCF_056401005.1 Microvirga sp. P4_G7
GCTCTCGAACGCCGTCGGGTTTTCAGCCCCGGGACAAACTATCCGGGTCGGCGCGCGCAAGAGCGCCGGTGAGGTGGTGTTCGAGGTTCAGGACCAGGGGCGCGGTATTCCCGCCGAGGTCAAGGCCAAGGTTTTCGAACGTTTCGAGAGCCATACCCTCGGAACGCGCCACAGGGGCGTCGGCCTTGGCCTCGCCATCGTGCGCTCCTTCGTCGAATTGCACGGTGGGCGGGTCGATCTCCTTTCGGCCCCCGACGAAGGCACGACGGTGATCTGCACCTTCCCGATGGAACGGCGGGATATCCCGCAGGATGGCCGATCCGGCCAGAATGCGGTACCACCGCTGGCTGCGGAATAGGATCGACAAGATGGCGAGAGGATTGGCCCTCAGGATGGAGGAAGAGCGTTTGCAGCCCCAATGGATCGTGACGCTGCCCGACTTGGCTGCAACGGAGCATCTCGCTCGTGTCGTCGCCGAGGAATTGCGGGCAGGTGATCTCGTGTCGCTGTCCGGCGACCTCGGCGCAGGCAAGACCACGCTCGCCCGTGCTCTGATCCGCACGCTGCTCGCCGATCCGGCGATGGAGGTGCCGAGCCCGACCTTCACCCTGATCCAGGTCTACGAAAATCCGCGCCTGTCGGTCGCCCATGCGGATTTTTACCGTCTGCACAGCTCCCAAGAATTGGTGGAGTTGGGTTGGGACGAGATGACGGACACCGCCATCACCCTCGTGGAATGGCCGGAGCGCGCGGAAGACGCCCTGAAACCGGACCGGCTCGACATTCGCCTCGATATCCTGCCCGGCGGCACCGGCGCGAGAACCGCCTCGCTGACCGGCACGGGCCTGTTCGTGACGAGGCTGGCGCGGCTGCGCGCCTTCCAGAACATCGTCGAGCGCAGCGGCTGGACGGGCGCGGCACGCCTGCCGATGCCGGGCGATGCCTCCGTCATCCGGTCCTACGAACGGCTTTTGAAGAGCACCGGCGAAACCTCGCTTCTGATGATCTCGCCGCCGCGGCCTGTGGGACCGCCGGTCCGGCGCGGCAAGCCCTACACCACCGTTGCCAAGCTTGCCGAGACGGTTCACGCCTTCGTCGCCATGGACAAGGGCCTGCGCGCGCTTGGATTCAGCGCGCCGCAACTCTATGGCGAGGATCTCGAGACCGGCCTGCTGATCCTCGAGGATCTCGGCAGCGAGCCGGTCGTCGACGAGAACGGCCCCATCCTGGAACGCTACGCGGAAGCCACCCGCGTTCTCGCCAAACTGCACGGAACCGATCTGCCGCAGGTGCTGCCGGTTGCGGAAGGGTCGGATCACGCGATCCCGCTCTATGATCAGGAAGCGCTGCTCATCGAGGCCGAGCTGCTGGCGGATTGGTATGTGCCCCACATCATGGGCAACCAACTCTCCGGATCGGCCCGGGCGGAATTCGTCAACCTTTGGTCCGACTTGCTGCAAGAGGTCATCGCCGGCCCGTCGACTTGGGTCTTGCGCGACTACCATTCGCCGAACCTGATCTGGCTGCCCGAGCGGGAAGGTCTCCAGCGGGTCGGCATGATCGACTTCCAGGATGCCGTCTTGGGCTCTCCCGCCTATGACGTGGCGTCGCTGTTGCAGGATGCCCGTGTGTCGGTGCCGCCGGAAATGGAGCTGAAGCTCATCGGCCTCTACGCGCGGGAGCGCAGGGCGGCCGACCCGAATTTCGACGTGGCCGGATTTGCGCGCGCTTACGCCATCATGGGCGCCCAGCGGGCCACGAAGATCCTCGGCATCTTCGCCCGTCTCGATCGGCGCGATGGCAAGCCGCATTACCTGAAGCACCTCCCCCGGATAGAAGCGTATCTGGCGCGAAACCTCGCGCATCCCGCCCTCGCCAGCCTCAAGGCCTGGTACGCGTCCTATCTCCCCCGGCTCGTCCCCGTTGCGGACGATGCACCACCCTCGCCCTGAGCTTCGCCCTTGCCGCATTCCTCGCCACAGAAAGCCATCGTTCTCGCCGCCGGGTTGGGCAAGCGCATGCTGCCGATCACCGAAACCATGCCGAAACCGCTGGTCAAGGTCGGCGGGCGGACGCTGATCGATTTCGCTCTCGACAGCTTGGCGGAGGCAGGTATCGGTCCGGTGATCGTCAACGTGCACCATTTCGCCGACATGCTGGAGGCGCATCTGCAGACCCGCACTCGTCCGGCGATCGTGGTCTCCGACGAGCGGGCGGCGGTTCTGGAAACCGGTGGCGGTGTGAAGAAGGCGCTGCCGCTTCTGGGCCAAAGCCCGTTCATCACCTTCAATTCGGACTCGATCTGGATCGAGGGACAGAACCCCAACCTCAAGCGCCTCGTCGCGGCCTGGGACCCGGCGCGCATGGACATCCTGATGCTTCTGGCGGATGCCGCCACGAGCATCGGCTATGTGGGCAACGGCGATTTCGCCATGGACGAGGGCGGTCGTCTCCGGCGACGCTCCAAGGACGAGACGGTTCCTTTCGTCTATGCGGGCGTCGCCATCGTCAAACCCGACCTCGTGACCGACACGCCAAAGGGGCCGTTCTCGGCCAATCTGTTCTACGACCGCGCCATCGCAAGGGACCGCCTCTACGGCTTGCGACTCGACGGCCAATGGCTGCATGTTGGCGAACCCCAGGCCATTGCTGAAGCGGAGGCGTGCCTCGCCGCCAGCACGCGGTGAGGTTGAATGGCATCGTCCGACGCACGCGTCTTCTCGATCTCTCCCGGTTCGCCCTTTTTGCCGACCCTTGTCGATGCCCTTTATGAGGGACGCCTCCTCGGCCCGCTCGCCGATGGCCCGACGGCGCTTGCCGACCTGACGATCTACCTGCCGACCCGCCGCGCCGCGCGGGCATTGGTGGCCCTTTTGGCCGAGCGAGGGGGCGCGAAGGCGCAATTGCTGCCGCGGATCATTCCCCTCGGCGAAGCCGACGAGATCGAATTCGAAGTGACCGGCCTCGAAGGCCTGCCTTTGGCGGACACGGCATTGCGACCGCCCATCACGCCCCTGGAGAGGCGCCTCGTCCTCACGAGGCTGGTGCAGGATTGGTCGGCGCGGGTCGATCGCAGTCTCCTGAATCTAGGGCCGGACGTTCCTTTCATGGTGCCGGCTTCCCCCGGGGACGCCGTCAACCTCGCCGGCGACCTCGAAGCTCTGATGGATTCCTTCACCACCGAGGGAATCGACTGGAACGCGCTGAACCTTGCGGTCGACGGAGATTATTCCGCGCATTTCGAGATCACCCGCCGCTTCGTCCAGATCGTCAGCGAGCATTGGCCGGCGATCCTGGAGGAGCGAAAGGCGAGCGATCCGGCCGGGCGCCGCAACGCGCTTCTGGAGGACGAGGCCAAGCGACTTCTGCGCGACCGGCCGACGAAGCCCATGATCGTCGCCGGGTCGACCGGGTCGATTCCTGCGACCGCCAATCTCATCGCAGCCGTCGCACGCCTGCCGAACGGGGCCGTCGTGTTGCCGGGCCTCGACCCGGATCTGGACGATGACAGTTGGAACAGCATCGGAACCGTCGGTGACGACGAAACCGATCCGATCCACGGCCACCCCCAGGCCATGTTGCGCCGGCTGGTCGACCGCCATCTGCGCGTCGCCCGCTCCGAAGTGACGATTCTCGGTCGGCCCGACGCGGCAGCGGACGCGCGCAACCGCATGCTCTCCGAGGCGCTGCGGCCGCCGGACACCACCGATCGGTGGGTCGCGATGGGCGGAGATATCCGTCAGGCCATGACCACGGCGGGCTGCGCGGGTCTCGCCATCGTCGAAGCCGCA
>NZ_JBFUKD010000353.1:0-3788 GCF_056401005.1 Microvirga sp. P4_G7
GGTCACGGGCTGCGAGAATCCTTCGATAGTCTGATTTCGTCCGAGTATGGTTAATCGAGCGTTAATGCAAACGCGGATGCAGGATAATTTTTTAAGAAATCGAAGGGGTTGGGAATGCGGACCCAAAGTCCGCGTCAAGCCGGCTCGTGCATGCATGGCCGGATGCCGACGGCGATGCCGTCCCACCTGGTCCGTCCGAACCGTCTGAGTCCTGCTCGATTCGCCTGTTTGCGACTCGACGATCGAGCGGAGGGGTTATTCGAACAATTCCGGATGTTCGGCTTCGATGCGCGGTAAGGCGCGCAGAATTTCCGTCAGATGGAGGCGCATGGCGGCCTCGGCTTGGCCGGCGTCTTGAGCATCGATCGCCGCGATGATGGCCTTATGCTGCTCGATGAGCGGGAGCATGGAATCCGTGCCGGGGAGGCTGAGCTGGCAGACTCGGTCCATGTGGGCCTTGATGTCCTGCACCGCCTCCCACGCGAGAGGACAGCCAGCGCCCTCGGCGAGGGCGATGTGGAAAAGCTCGTCGTAGCGCTGAAAGGCTGCGTGGTCCCCGCGATCCGCGGCTTCCATCTGCATGTCGAGGAGGTCGTCGATCCGGGCGCGGCTCTGACGATCGAAGGACGAGCACGCGCGAGCGACGACAGCGGTTTCGATTGCCTCACGCACGAAGCGTGACTCCATCATCTTGCGGACGGAGATCTTCACGACGACGGTGCCTCGCTGCGGCAGGATCTCGATCAAGCGCGCCTTGGCCAAAGCGATCATGGCCTCGCGCACAGGCTGACGCGACATGCCATGACGCCCCGCGATGTCCTGCTCCGAGAGGCGGGCGCCAGGGGGCAGTTCCAAGGCCACGATGGCCCGGCGAAGCTCCGCCTCGATGCGCTGGGCCGCGGAGCCCTGGCTCGTCACGAATGGCTTGTTCACGTCGCTATCCAACCTTTGGAGGATTGTGCCTCAATCAACTCTACACTACCATACTAGTGCCTACCAGTGCATTATCGCCGGTAACAATTCGGCGGGAAGACCTCGAGGTCCTCGCGCCCAAGACGATCAKCTCAAAGCTGACTCGACACCAGACGACGGGAAAACGCTTAGGGAGAAGATGTGATGTTCACAAGAAGAAGCTTCTATGCCGCGACGATAGGTTTTTGGGCTCTCACCATCGGCGCCGCTGGTGCCCAGACCGTGACGCTGCGGTCCGCCGACATTCACCCGGACGGATATCCGACCGTCGAAGCGGTGAAATTTCTCGGCTCGTCGCTCGAGAAAAAGACCAATGGTCGACTCAAGGTTCAGGTCTTTCATTCGGCGCAACTCGGCCAGGAGAAAGATACGATCGAGCAGACGCGTTTCGGCGTGATCGATTTGAACCGCATCAACATGGGGCCGTTCAACAACTTGATCCCCGAGACGTTCGTGCCGGCGCTGCCCTTCATTTTCAAGTCGGTCGATCACATGCGCAAGACCATGGATGGTCCGATCGGCGACCAGATCCTGGCGGCCTTCGAGCCCCACGGCCTCGTCGCTTTGGCGTTCTATGATTCCGGCGCGCGCTCGTTCTACGATTCCAAGCGCGCCATCAAGACGCCCGCGGATATGAAGGGTATGAAAGTACGCGTGCAGCAATCCGATCTCTTCATCGATCTCGTCAACGCGCTCGGCGCGAACGCCACGCCGATGCCGGCCGGCGAAGTCTATTCCGCGCTGCAGACGGGCGTGGTCGACGGTGCGGAGAACAACTGGCCGAGCTATGAATCCTTCCGCCATGCGGAGGTGGCGAAGTTCTACTCGCAGACCGAGCATTCGATGTCGCCGGAAGTGCTGGTGATGTCGAAGAAGAGCTTCGACAAGCTGTCGCCCGACGATCAGAAAGCTTTGCGCGCGGCAGCGAAGGAATCGGTCCTCAAAATGCGCGAACTCTGGGAAGCGCGCGAGAAGGTCGCCGAGGAGAAGGTGCGTGCCAGCGGGACGCAGGTGAACGCGGTCGACAAGCAACCCTTCATCGATGCGATGAAGCCCGTCTACGACAAGTACGTCAAGGACGCGAAGCTGAAAGAGCTCGTCGCTCGCATTCAAGCCATCAACTGACACGACGGCGGGCCCCGTCGCGGGCCCGCTCCTTTATCGGAGTGGATCGCATGTCCATCAGCGCCTCCGCGCTACCCCGGATTCTTGCGCGCGTCAGTCAGGCGGCGCTGTGGATCTCAGGGCTCGGTCTCGTCCTCATGACCGCTTTCGTGACGTGGCAGGTCTTTGGCCGCTACGTGCTCAATGGTTCGCCGAGTTGGACGGAGCCGGCGGCTCTCCTGCTCATGAGTTGGTTCATCCTTCTCGGCTCCGCAGTCGGCGTGAGGGAGGGCGTGCATCTCGGTTTTGAGACGGGACTGCACTATGCGCCTCATTGGCTACGCCGCATCATGCTCGCGGTGACGGAAATTCTCGTGATCGGCTTCGGCATCGCCATGAGCTGGTACGGGACGCTCCTCGCCATAGAGACGTGGTCCGCCAACATGGCTGGGCTGCCGATCCCTCAGGGAATGGATTATCTGCCGCTTTCGGGTGGCGGCGCCTTGATCGCGATTTTCTCCCTCGAAAAGCTGGTTCTGCTCCTCATCCGAAACGAGGAAGTGCCGCTCGTTCGCCCCGATACGCCCCATCTCGCCGTCATCGAGGATTGACCGCCATGGAACTCTGGATTCTCTTCGGCGTCTTCACGGTTTTGCTGTGCATCGGCACGCCGGTCGCCTTCTGCTTGGGTATTGCCTCTCTCGCGACCGTGCTCGCCATGGGGCTGCCCGCCATCGTCGTTTTCCAACAGATCAATTCGGGCATGAACGCGTTCGCCATGATTGCGATCCCGTTCTTCATCTATGCCGGCGACATGATGGTCAGGGGCGGTATTGCCGATCGTCTGATCCGCTTTGCCGCCGGCCTCGTCGGGCACCTGCGCGGTGGGCTGGGACAGGTCAACATTCTCGCCTCGACCTTTTTCGGAGGTGTTTCCGGTTCCGCCATCGCTGACGCGTCCGCCGTCGGCGGGATCATGATTCCGCAGATGGAGAAGCGCGGCTACGCGAAGGATTACGCGGTCAACGTCACCGTCAACGCCGCCATCATCGCGCTGCTCGTTCCTCCCTCACACAACATGATCATCTATTCGATCGCCGCTGGCGGAACGGTGTCGGTCGCCGATCTGTTCACGGCGGGCATCATTCCGGGACTGCTTCTGGCAGGCGCCYTGATGATCACGGCTTATGTGGTCGCGGTGCGGCGCGGATATCCGGCCGAGACGTTTCCCGGATTCGCCACCGTCTTCCGCTGGATGATTGCGGCATTCCCCGGAATCCTCTTGATCTTCATCATTTTCGGTGGCGTGCGGTCCGGTGTGTTCACCGCAGCCGAGAGCTCGTGCATCGCCGTCGTCTATGCCCTGCTGATCACCGTGTTCGTGTATCGTGAGATGACATGGTCCGGCTTCATCGAGGCAACTTTGGGAGCCGTCCGCACGACAGCGATGGTGCTCCTGGTCATCGGGTGCGCTAGTGCATTCGGCTGGCTGATGGCATTCTTGCAGGTGCCACAGACGACGATTGAGGCGTTGCGCTCGATTTCGGACAACCCGATCGCCATCTTGCTTCTGATCAATATCGTCCTTCTTGTTCTCGGCACCTTCATGGACATGGCGCCGATGATCATCATCTGCACACCGATCTTCCTTCCGGTGGTCAAGGCATTCGGGATCGACCCGATTCATTTCGGCATCGTCCTCATCCTCAATG
>NZ_JBFUKD010000354.1:0-3784 GCF_056401005.1 Microvirga sp. P4_G7
CCATTGAGCGATGGAGCAGGCGCCAGATGTCTGCTGACCCTGGACGAAATCCATCGCCTTGATGAGGTGCTCGGGACCGGCCGCGTAGCCGATGCGCCAGCCGGTCATGGCGTAGGATTTCGAAACGCCGTTCATGGTCAGCGTGCGATCGTAGAGGCCGGGCTCAACTTGCGCCGGAGTGACGAATTCGAAATCCCCGTATGTGAGGTGCTCGTACATGTCGTCGGTAAGCACCCACACATGCGGATGGCGCATGAGGACGTCGGTGATCGCCTTCATTTCAGCGCGCGAATAGGCGGCGCCGGTCGGGTTCGACGGCGAATTGAGAATGACCCATTTGGTCTTCGGCGTGATCGCGCGCTCGAGGGGCTCCGACTGGAGCTTGAAATTGTTCTCCATCGTGCAATCGACGATCACGGCCTTGCCGCCGCAGAGGCCGACCATCTCCGGATAGGAGACCCAGTAGGGCGCCGGAACGATGACTTCGTCGCCCGGATTGATGGTGGCGAGCAACGCGTTGTAGATGACCTGCTTGCCACCCGTGCAGACGATGGTCTGCGAAGGCTTGTAGTCGAGGCCGTTCTCACGCTTGAACTTCGCGGCGATGGCCTCGCGCAGCGGCACGATCCCGGCAACCGGCGTGTACTTCGTCTCGCCGCGACGGATCGCGGCCATGGCGGCCTCTTTCACATTGTCCGGCGTATCGAAATCGGGCTCTCCGACGGAAAGGCTGATCACGTCCCGCCCCTGGGCTTTCAGGTCTCGCGCTTTCTGCGTGATGACGATTGTCGCAGATGGCTTGATGCGCGAAAGGGCGTCAGACAAAAAGCCCATGGGAATCCTCCAGTCGGGGCGTTACAAGGGGCCGGTCAGTGGCGACCGGACCCTAGAACATGATGCTGAAAAATGCGAAATGGTTCTCAGCGGAAATCATGCTCGAAATTTATGGAAACGATCACTTTCGGTGAATTTGGGCCACATCGGTCCAAACCCTTCGTGGTCTAGTCCGCCAGCGCCGCTCAAGCAAGCAAAACGACCCGCGGTCACGCGGTTTTTCAGGAGACGCCCCTTGCCGACGAACTCTCGCCTCACCCGCCGCATCGCGCTCGGCCTTTTTGCCGCCGCCGCCCTGCTTTCCACAGGCGCCCTGGCGCAGAATTTCCCGAGCCGCATCATCAAGATGGTCGTGCCGTATCCGGCGGGCGGACCGACGGACGTGATCGCGCGTATCGTCGCCGAGGAGATGGGCAAGGAACTGGGGCAGAACGTCATCGTCGAGAACCTCGCCGGCGCATCGGGGGCGGTCGGAACCCGCGCGGTCGCCAAGGCGGAGCCTGACGGCTACACGATCATGTTCGGCAACAACCAGACGCACGGCAACAACATGTTCCTGCTGAAGGAGCCGGGTTACGACGCGATCAAGGATTTCGCGCCGCTCGCCGGGGCGGGCGCGTTCGAGCACGTGTTCGTGGTTCCGAACTCCCTGCCGGCAAAGACCATCCCGGAACTGGTCGCTCTCGCCAAGAAGGACCCCGGCAAGCTCAATTACGGCTCGACCGGCATCGGCTCAGGCTCGCACCTGGCGACCGAGCTGTTCATGACCCGGACCGGCATCAAGATGACCCACGTGCCCTTCCGCGGCGCGGCGCCCCTCGTGACCGAATTGATGGCCGGCCGCATCGATGTCTCGAATTCGACCCTGCCGAGCGTGCTCGGACAGATCCAGGCCGGCGAATTCCGCGCCATCGGGATCGCCAGTCCGCAACGCAACGCCCAGCTCCCCGATGTTCCGACGTTGCGCGAGCAGGGCATCACGAACGCGGACGCTGAATCGTGGGCGGCTTTCTTTGCTCCGGTGAATACGCCGAAGCCAATCCTCGACAAGCTCTCCGGCACCATCGTCGGGATCCTGAACAAGCCCGCGGTGAAGGATCGGATCGTCAAGCTCGGCTTCACTCTGAACGTGCGCGATCCCGAGGCTTTCAAGCCCTATCTGGCGCAAGAAATTCAGACCGGCGCCGAGATCATCAGCGCAGCGAACATCAAGGCCGAGTAAGCCGTCGCTCGCACGCCACTTCATGGCCGGGCTTGCAGGCCCGGCCATCCGCGTTATTTCGCCATTCATCGTTCGGGAAGCGCTTTGTTCGCGCCGGAGTGACCATGGAAATCTTCGAGATCGCGGGGTTCGCATGCAGTTCCATCAAGGCCGCCTCATCGACCACGTCCATCTACGCGCCTCCGATTTGGAGGCCAGCCGAGCGTTCTACCGTGCTGTGTTGAAAGCGGTTGGGCGCGAGTTCACATCGGTAAGCCCGAAGCATTTCGCGTGCGACGAGCTCTGGGTCGATCAGGCCGACGGCGCGGTGTCACGCGTTCATCTCGCCTTTCAGGCCTACGACGTCGAAACCGTGAAAGCCTTCCACGCCGTCGCCCTGGCCCATGGCGGGCGGGACAATGGCGCACCAGGCGAACGCAACTATCATCCAGGCTATTACGGCGCCTTCGCATTCGATCCTGACGGCAACAACATCGAGGCGGTTTTTCACGGGCCGGCGAAGCGGTCGGCCCCATCCGTCGTCATCAGTACGGAATGAACACGGTCAGACGCCGGCCGCCGAACGGCTGCGCCGCAGCCGGCGACCGCTCTGCTCTTCGAGTGCGCGCTCGAGAATGATGAGCCGCTGTTCGGTGATGTCGGCGATCTTGTCGGGATCTCCGGCCTCGATGGCGGCCATCATTTTCTCGACGAGTTCGAGCGACAGGGCGAGATCGGCGCGCGAGCGCAGGGTCTTGAAGCGCATGGGCTCGACCCAATGAAGCAGGATGTCCATCAGCCGGACGACGAGCCTGTTGCGGGTTGCGCGGGCGAGCGCAAGATCGAACCGCATCRTGGCGATGATGACCGAATGAACGTGATCAGGCTCGATCGTCGTCGCCGATGGCTTGGGAAGCGATTCGTGGCCGAAAGCGATCGCGTCGCGCATCTGGTCGTAATCGCCATCTTCGGCATATTGGGACGCGATCTGCGCCACCCACGGCAAGATCAGCCGACGTACTTCCAACGCCTCATCGAATTCGCCGGGCCGCATCTCCGGCCGCGCCACGATGAAATCGAACGGCACGATTTCGCTGGTGACGAACGTGCCGCCGCCCGCTCCGGGCTTCACCGTCAGGATGTTCGCCTCGACGAGAAGTTTGACCGCTTCGCGGACGGTCGGCCGACTCACCTGCATCTGCTCGGCGAGGCTTCGCTCCGAGGGTAGCCGCGACCCGATCCGGAAGAAGCCTGTCCTTACGGCATCCGCGAGGCGGCGCGCCACTTCCTCGCTCGGCAGCAGGACGTGGATCGGCTCGAAATGCCGGTTTGGTACCTCGCTTCTCATCGCTTCTTGCCGTCGAGCCGGGTCATTTTCACTATCGGTCTGTAAACGCTCATGCTCCCAAATAGGCTTTTTCGATCGCCGGATCACTGGAAATCTCGGCCGGCGTTCCTTGGGCCACGATCTGTCCCAACTCCATCACGTAGACATAGTCGGCGACGCGCAGCGCCTGCTCGGCATTCTGCTCGACGATGAGGAACGTCACCTTGTCGCGACGTCGGATCTCGAGGATCGCCGAGAACATGGCCTCGAAGATCAAAGGGGCAAGGCCGAGAGAGGGCTCGTCGAGGAGGATGAGCTTCGGCCTCGCGACGAGCGCGCGGGAGACCGCCAGCATCTGCTGTTCGCCACCCGAGAGCGACCAGCCGAGTTGGTCTTCGCGCTCCTTGAGACGTGGAAAGAGC
>NZ_JBFUKD010000355.1:0-3770 GCF_056401005.1 Microvirga sp. P4_G7
ATTCTATCTCAGCCGCGAATTGTCCGGCCGGGACACGGTTCTCGATCGGCTGAACCGTCAGATCTCGGATCTCACCGACCTTCTGGCACTCGAACGGTCGACGCGGCGCTCGAGCGAGGAAAGTCTTTCGAGCCTGCAATCCACGCTTCGGGTCTCGGAGGCCGAGCGCGCACGTCTGCAAGGCATGCTCGACAGCGGCACCGCGAACCAGGGCCGCGCCGACGAATTGACGAATGTCATCGAGAGCGAGCGCCTCGAAAAGGGGCGCGCGCTGAGCCAGATCGAAATCCTCAACCAGCAGATCGCCGCCATGCGCCGGCAGCTGGCCGCTTTGGAGGAAGCGCTTTCAGCGTCCGAATCGCGGGATAAGGACAGCCAGGCACGCATCGCCGAACTCGGCGGGCGCCTGAACGTCGCTCTCGCCCAGCGTGTCCAGGAACTCGCGCGCTATCGGTCGGATTTCTTCGGCCGGCTCCGCCAGATCCTCGGCAACCGACCCGACGTCCGGATCGTCGGGGACCGGTTCGTATTCCAGTCGGAAGTGCTGTTTCCCGCCGGCCAGGCTATCCTGCGGCCGGAGGCCTCGGGCGAGATCGACCGTATCGCGAGCGCCCTGGTCGAACTCGAAAAGCAGGTGCCGCCGGATATCCCGTGGGTCATCCGCGTCGACGGACACACGGATGCGCGCCCGATCGCGACGTCTCAGTTCCCGTCGAACTGGGCGCTGTCGGCCGCGCGTGCCATCGCGGTCGTCCAGGCGCTGGTGGCGCGTGGCGTTGCCCCTCAGCACCTCCTGGCCGCAGGTTTCGGCGAGTTTCAGCCGATCGACCTCGGCACCTCCGAAGAGGCTTATGCCCGCAACCGGCGCATCGAGCTGAAACTGACAGAGCGCTAGCTCCTTACTCCGCCGCTTCTGCGTGACCCGAATCTGTGAATTGCAGCCGGGCCAACCGCGCGTAGAGGCCACCTTTGGCGAAGAGTTCGTCGTGGGTCCCCTCTTCGACGATCCGACCCTGGTCCATCACCAGGATTCGATCGGCCGATCGAATCGTCGCGAGTCGATGCGCGATGACGAGGGTCGTGCGGCCGGTCATCAGGTGGTCGAACGCGATCTGGACCTTACGCTCGCTTTCCGCGTCGAGAGCGGAGGTTGCCTCATCGAGCAGCAAGATCGGCGCGTCCTTCAGAATCGCCCGCGCGATGGCGATGCGCTGACGCTGCCCGCCCGACAGCGTGACACCCCGCTCTCCGATGACAGTCTCATAGCCCTGCGGCATGGCGCGGATGAAGCCGTCGGCTGCGGCCAGGACGGCGGCCTTGCGCACGTCGTCCTCGCTCGCGTCGGGACGCCCGTAGCGAATGTTTTCGAGGACGCTCGTCGCGAAGATCGTCGGCTCCTGCGGCACCAGCGCCATGCGCTGGCGAAGCGCCGCCGGATCGACCTCCGAGGTGGCGATGCCGTCGATGAGCACGCGGCCCTGCTGTGGATCGTAGAAGCGCAACAGGAGTTGAAAGATGGTGCTCTTGCCGGCGCCCGAGGCCCCGACGAGAGCGACCCGCTCGCCGCTCGCGACGCTGAAATTGAGATCCTCCAAGGCCGGCTGTGAGGTACGAGTGGGATAGGCGAAGCCCACATGGTCGAAAGCCACCGTTCCAAGCGGCGGCTGCGGCAGCGGCACCGGATGGAGCGGCGCCTTGATCGCCGGTTCGGCGGCGAGAATTTCTCCGAGCCGTTCGGCCGCGCCGGCGGCCTGCGCCAACTCTCCATAGACCTCCGAGATCTGGCCGAGCGAACTCGCGACGAACACCGCGTAGAGAAGAAACTGGGTCAGCGTTCCGGCGGTCATCGTGCCGGCGAGCACCTCTTGCGCCCCATACCAGAGAACACCGACGACGCTGGCGGATATGAGAAAGAGGCCGGCCCCTGTCAGATAGGAGCGCATTGTGGTGGACAGTCGCGCGGCCTCGAAGGCCTCCTCGGCGGCTTGCGCAAAGCGAGAAGCGGTCGCGCCCTCCATGCCGAAAGCCTGCATGGTGCGCACCGCGCCCACCGCTTCGGCGGCATAGGCCGAAGCGTCTGCGAGCCGATCCTGCGCCGCCCGGGACCGCTTGCGGACGGCCCGGCCCGACGTGATGAGAGGCAGAACGATCACCGGGATGGCGAACAGAACCATGGCCGAGAGCTTCGGACTCGTCAGCACCATCTGCACGGCGGCGCCGAGAAACAGGAAGGCATTGCGAAGGGCGATCGAGATGCTGACCCCGAAAGCCGCCTTGACCTGGGTGGTATCGGCGGTCAAGCGCGACACGAGTTCACCGCTCTTCGATTGATCGAAGAACGTCGGATCGAGGCTGGTCAGTCGGCGAAAGACCGCCGCCCGAAGGTCGGCGACGACCCGCTCGCCGAGCGTGATGACGCAATAGTAGCGAAGTGCGCTCGCCACCGCGAGGACGCCGACGACCACGACGAGCATGCCGAAATAAGCATTGATCAGCTCCCGCCCCTCAGAGGTAAACCCGAAATCGATCACTCGCCGCATGGCGATGGGCATGACCAGCGTCGCCCCAGAGGCCACGACGAGCGCGACAAAAGCGACGAGGATCCGGCCCTTGTAAGCAAGCGCGAACGGAACGAGGGGCTTCAGCGCGCTCAAGGGCGCCTTGGCGCGGGCGGCTTCAGATGGGTGATCGGCCATTGGTCTCGAATCTGGTTTACGGCGCTGAAAGGCTTAGCACCTTTCGACCCGGCTTGTTTCAGGGTTCCAAGTGCGGTATAGGCGCGCGTTATTCAAGATCAGAACCCGATCAAAGGCTGCAGGCCGCCGCATCGRCAGGCCGCAAGAGGACATTGGCAATGGCACGCGACAGCGAACTGGAACACCCCGACTACCATTTCATCAAGGTGGTCATGACCGACGGCACCTCGTTCACGACCCGGTCGACCTACGGCAAAGATGGCGACACCCTCAATCTCGACATCGATCCGAACACCCACCCGGCATGGACCGGCGGCACGCAGCAATTGCTCGACCGCGGCGGCCGTCTGTCGCGCTTCAACTCGAAGTTCGGCAATCTGGGCATCGGCGGCGCCAAGTAAGCAGCGTTCTCAAGTAAGCAGCGTTCTTCTGCTAGACGTTCTTCTGCTAGAAATGACGAAAAGCCCCGCTTCGCGCGGGGCTTTTTATTTGGAACGGCCTGTTTTTAGAACGGCGGAATTCGTTGGGCCCTATGCATCGAGGATCGGGGCGAAACCGCCATAGACCCTGCGTTGGCCATCGTAGACCTTCTTGTCCTGGGCCGCATGCATGCGCGGATCAGCGTAGATCTTCTTCCACGCCTCGTTGCGGGCTTCCTTCGACGGCCATTCGATCCAGGAATAGACGACCTTCTCATCCCCCGTCGCCTTCACTGCACCCTTGAAATCGGTGAGTTTGCCGTCCGGGACGTCGTCGCCCCACGCTTCCACCACGCGGGTGGCGCCGTATTCCTTGAGGATGGCGGCTTGGGTCTCCGCCAGCTGCCGATAGGCATCTTTGTTTGCAGCGGGAACCGGGACCAGCGAACCGTCGGCGTAACCCATCCTGCCCTTGGCACCTTCGTCGACGATCGCCGCAAAGCCCGCGAAGATCATGCGCTGGCCATCGAAGGGCATCGACGCACCCATCTCCTTCATGCGCGGATCACTCATGATTTTCTCGTTCGCCGCGTCGCGTGCTGCCTTGTTGGGATATTCCAACCACGAGAAGACGATGACTTCGTCCTGCTTCGCC
>NZ_JBFUKD010000356.1:0-3750 GCF_056401005.1 Microvirga sp. P4_G7
GTTCAAGCCGCTGCTTGACAAGGCATGGGCGTCCAACGATCCGACGGTTCGCGAGCCGATCTACGCCAAGCTCCAGGAGATGTCCTACGAATATGCCACCACTCAGTTTCTCTGGGAGGATTTCGGCTACATCGTGACGCGCAGCAATATCGATGGCTACGTCAACAACATGATCCTGTACGGAGCGTGGGACTTCTCCACGATCAAGAAAGCGAACTGACCTCGCTTCCGGCCGGACAGGACGCCTGTCCGGCCTCGTGCCGCTTCACCAACCGGAACCTTCAGTGTGCYGAACTACGCCCTTCGGCGGCTGCTGATGCTGCCCGTCGTCATGTTTGCTCTGTCCCTGATGATATTCGGGTTGCAGATGTCTCTTACGCCCACGCAGCGACTGGCATCGTATGCTCCTTCTCCTGACTTTCTCAAAGGCGGCCAAGACAGCATTCGCGCCCTGATCGAACAATATGGATTGAACGATCCATTCTACATTCAGTATGGGCGATGGATCGGCAACATCCTCGTTGGCAATCTGGGATGGTCGGAGACTGCCCGGCAACCGGTATTCACCGCGTTGACTTCCCTGTTGCCGGCTACGATGGAACTCGTGTTCCTCGCGTTTTTTCCAGGTTTGTTTCTTGCCGTTTATCTGGGGTCGCGCGCGGGCATCTACCTCAACCGATGGCCGGATCATGTCATCCGCGTCTTCACCATCCTGGGATGGTCGTTTCCCGTCTATGTGTTCGGGTTGTTGATGTTGCTGATCTTCTATTCCGCTCTCGACTGGTTCCCGCCTGGGCGATTGAGTCAATGGGCACAAGCCGCGGTGGCCTCGCCCGGCTTCGTTCGTTACACCGGGGCCAACACCGTCGACTCGTTGCTGAACGGCAATCTTCCCGTCTTCTTCGATTCGCTTCGCCATCTCGTAGCGCCGGTGATA
Organism: Microvirga sp. P4_G7; assembly: GCF_056401005.1. Lineage (NCBI taxonomy): Bacteria > Pseudomonadati > Pseudomonadota > Alphaproteobacteria > Hyphomicrobiales > Methylobacteriaceae > Microvirga > Microvirga sp. P4_G7. The sequence goes on from NZ_JBFUKD010000356.1 coordinate 938, forward strand.
ACGCTCATCTACGTCAATCTTGCCAACCTGACACGCGTCATGCGCACGTCGATGCTCGAGACGTTGCGACAGGATTACGTCCGCACCGCGCGAGCCAAAGGCATGCCCCGCCGTGTCGTCGAGCTGCATCACGCGCGGCGCAACGCGTTGCTCCCCGTGGCGACGATCGCTGGAATGGAATTAGCCTACATGATGGGTGGCGTCGTCATCACGGAGACGATCTTCGATTATTCAGGTCTCGGCCAATTCGCGGCCAAATCCGCGGCTAACTTGGATTTCCCTGCGATCCTCGGCTTCGGACTCTATTTCGCCGTGGTCCTTGTGATCCTCAATCTGATTGTCGACCTCATCTATCCGCTTCTCGATCCGAGGGTGAAGACAAAGTGAATACCCTTCGCTATTTCGCAAGAAACCCGATGTCTCTCTTGGGCGTCGTCATCCTTTTCGCGTTCGTTCTGATCGCGGTGTTCGCGCCTGTTCTGGCACCTCCCCAAGAGTTCCAGATGACGCCGTACGACACGCCTCGGGCCGGCTTCCTCGCGACCCCGCAGCCTCCCTCGCCCGATGCGGTCTTCGGCACGACAGAGGGGCAATACGATATCTACTACGCCGTCATTTGGGGCACCCGTACCGCGTTCAAGATCGGACTTGGTGTGGTGGCGATCTCTTGTCTCTTCGGGACCATCGTAGGCGCAACCGCCGCGTTCTACGGCGGATTTCTCGACGAGATCCTGATGCGAACGGTCGATGTGTTCATGGCCGTGCCGTTTCTCATCGCCGCGATGGTGCTGACAGCGCTACTCGGGAAAGGAATCGTGCCGGTCACCATAGCCCTCTCGACGTTTGGCTGGATGGGCTACGCCCGGATCATTCGGAGCGAAATCCTGCGAATTCGCGAGATGGACTATGTTCACGCGGCCCGAACCTATGGCGCAAGCGACGTGCGCCTCATCGTCCTGCACATCATTCCTAATGCTTTTTTCCCGGTGCTGGTCCTCGCCACGATGGCGACCGGCTCGATGGTGCTGTCTGCATCTGCACTGAGCTTTCTCGGAGTCGGTACCGAAGAAGGCTACGCCGACTGGGGACAGTTCATCGCGTATTCGCGCAACTGGATCGTCGGCCAACCCGGCAATCCCTTCCAGTATTGGTACACGCTCGCCTTCCCCGGAGCCGCGATTTTTCTGTTCGTCCTGGCCTGGAATCTCGTTGGCGACACCCTGCGTGACATCCTCGATCCTCGTCACTCCCACTAACGAAGGAGATCATCAGTGACCTCGCTGACTTCTGCCGCCGTCGAGCAATTTGAAGATTTGATCCGGCACGAGGTGGAGGACAAGGAAATCCCGTCCATCTCGTATGCTCTTGTCGATCGTGATGGTGCCATCGCGCGCGGGCACATCCAGCGCCACGATCTGAGCTTCGACATGCGGGACGACACTTGCTTTAGGATCGGCTCGATCACAAAGACCTTCACGTCGATGGCGATCATGCAGCTGGTCGAGCAGGGGCTTGTCGACCTCGATGTTGACGTTTCCGAGTACCTGCCGAACTTTCAGCCCTTGAATCCGTTCAAGGGGCGCGAGAGCGGTCCTTATGGATCGCAGATCAGCCTTCGCAAGCTGATGAGCCATACGGCGGGGATCGTCAGGGAGCCGAAGAGCGGCCATTACCTGGATGCGAACCGCCCGCCGCTGGCCGAAACGGTGGCTGAGCTTGCGACGTCAACCCTGAAGCAGGACCCTAGCGTCGGTGCGATGCATTACTCGAATGCGGGCATCGCCGTCGTCGGAATGGTGATCGAGAAAGTCACGAAGAAGAGTTATTCTGAATACATCACCGAGAATATTCTCGCCCCGCTCGACATGCGACAAACGTCCTCGGGCATGGCGTCGGGCGTCCGTGAGCGGCTGGCGCCCGCTAATATGTGGACGCTCGAGGGCGACAGCCCAGCACCGGTCTTCAGCCTTGGTGGCTCTCCGGCGGGCAACATCTTCTCGACGACCGGCGACATGGCCAATTACGCGCAATGCCTCTTGCGCGGCGGGTTTGCACCGGACGGTCGTGCGATCATCTCGCCCGGCTCATTGCGGGAGATGTGGACACCAATCGGCAAGCGTCCGTCCAGCCACGACAAGGCGCTGAACGGTTACGGCCTGTGCTTCGGCATCGGCGACATTGATGGATGGACATCGGTCGGGCATGGCGGCGCCGTCTATGGCTATGCTTCGCAGATGATGCTGCTTCCTGCTGCCGGAATCGGCGTCCTCATCTTCGCCACCCTCGATTTCGCGAACCAGATAGCGTCCAGATTGGGAGCGGATGGTCTGCGGATCGCCCTTGCCGAACGCAATATGGGGCCGCGCCTTCAGCGACAACAAAACCCGCCGCCGATCTCGAAGGACCAGGTAAGCAAACTACCGGGACACTACCGCCATGAAAGCACCGGCGAAGTGGTCGAGATCAAGCTGAAGGACGGCAAGCTCTATCTGATGGGCGAGGGCGTCCCACTGCAGATCAAGCCCGTCGCGGGAAGAGACTTTGTCATTGACGGACGCATCTACGGCCGCGGAGCTGAGTATCCGCACATGAGCCTTTCCTTCCCGGAGGACAATGCTCTTTTCTGGAAGGGCGCGACCTGGTCGCGCATCGAGACGCTCCCGACCGAGAAGGTGCCGCCGGAAATCGAACCCCATCTCGGTGAGTACGGTCCGGACTTCAACATCACCTATCTTCACTACAGCCACGGCCAGCTGCGTTGTCTGATCGAGTACTTCTGCACACATGTGTGCGAACCGGTGGACGCGGGGCGG
>NZ_JBFUKD010000357.1:0-3748 GCF_056401005.1 Microvirga sp. P4_G7
CCTCCGGTCCCTTCGTCACCAGCATCACGGATATCGTCGGTTTCTTCTCGTTCTTGGGCATCGCGACGTTCTGGTTCTCACTTTGACTCGGTGTTTCCACTAAAAAGTGCGATCCCCGCCGAAAGTCTCAATAATCTGTTAACGACATTAGGGCATGCGTGATGCAATAAATGTATTGCGTATTACGGTCCCGACGATGAAACCTCGCCGCCGCTCCGCCCGCCGCCCGAAATCMCAAAAGCTTTCCCGCTTTTTGAATTGGGCCAGATTTGGCGYCGTCGCCGCCCTCTCGATTGGGGTCGCTTCCTGCGCCGTCAGTCCGACCGGTCGCTATCCGGCCAAGGGGGACGCTCGACCTCATGCGGGGGTGGCAACGGCTCATACGCTGCCTATCCACGGCGTCGACATTTCCAAATGGCAGGGCAAGGTCGACTGGGCCGCGATGCGCGGGGCCGGCACGAAATTCGCCTTCATCAAGGCCACCGAGGGCGGCGACCATCTCGACGATCGCTTCCTCGAGAACTGGTGGGGCGCCCGGAACGCCGGCATTCAGCGCGGCGCGTACCATTTCGTCTATTGGTGCCGCCCGGCCCACGAGCAGGCCGCGTGGTTCAAACGCAACGTCCCACAGGACCCGGACGCCTTGCCGCCGGTGCTCGACGTCGAGTGGAACGGCGAATCCGTCAATTGCCCGCGCAAGGTTCCGCGCGAGCAGGCGCTCGCCATGATCAATGTCCTGTTGAAGGAAATGGAAGCCCATACGGGCAAGCGTCCGATCCTCTACACCGACATCACCTTCCACCAGGAAATCCTCGAGGGCGAGTTCAACGACTACCCCTACTGGATCCGCAGCACGGCCGCCGAGCCGCATGAGCGCTATTCGGATCGCCGCTGGACGTTCTGGCAGTTCACGACCACCGGTCGCGTCCCCGGAGTATCCGGCAACGTCGACCGCAATACGTTCTACGGCACCGAAAACCAGTGGAACATGTTCGTCGCCAGCTCCTGCGACCCGCGCGACCACCGCCGCCTCCAGTCCCTGGGCATCTGCCGCTCGATCGATACTGGAACGATGACGGCGACGGCCGAAGAGTGACCTGACTCCTTTGAGACGCGGACCAAGCAGCGTCTCAAATTTCATTGACATTGAAATGTTACAATGAAACAAATCTCGGATCCGTTTTCTTGAGGACCGAGCATGGCCACCGACCTGTATCCCGACGACGACTACATCGAAGGCGCGGCGGGGAGCGACACCTTTAGCGGCGGTGTCGGCTGCGACAACATCCTCGGCAAAGGTGGCAATGACCTATTGCTGGGTGGCGACGGCGACGATTGGCTTTTCGGCGGAGACGGCGACGACGTGCTGGACGGCGGTCTCGGCAGCGATGTTCTCTACGGCGGTGGCGGCGAGGACGTGCTTCGAGGCGGCCTTGGCGACGATCAATACGTCTGGACGATCGGCCTTTCAGGATCCTACGGAGGCGAGACTGAAGGCAACAACGTCGTCGCGGATGCGGGCGGCTATGACGAACTCGATCTCATGTACAGCAACGAGGTCACCTTCGATTTAAAGGGAGACGACCTGCTGCTGTTTTCCGATGACAAGATCCTGACGATCAAGGACTATTTCATCCTTGGCGAAAACGGAGGTCACATCGAGCGGATCTACGTCAAGTGCAGCGTCTGGGATCTCGATTACGTCCTCGATCACCTGTGGAGTCCACCTGACGACGCTTCGGAGCCGCCTGTGGCGCCAACCGATTCGGAGCCGAGTTTCCCTCAGAGCCCTTCAGCGAACCCAGAAGAAGATCCGACCATCGTTGCGTATCCCGCAAGCAATGATCCCACACCAGGGAACGACACCGTCGACGGGACCATCGGAAATGATCACTTACAAACTTATTCAGGGCGCGATCTTCTTCGCGCCGGCACGGGAGACGACGCGTTGAGTGGCGGTGTCGGCAACCATACTCTCGAGGGCGGCACGGGCGACGACGCCTACATACTTTCGAGCAGCGCCAGCACCTACCTTATCAATGATATCGGAGGAACGGATTCGGTTTCTTTCGCCCAGTACGCGCTGACGGGCGTGTACCGGTTGGACTCAAGCGGGGCGTCTGACCCGGCAGGCRACGATCTGCATTTGGTTTTCTCCGCCTTCAACGTGACAATTCGCAATTACTTCGTCACTGGAGCGAACGGCGGTCATATCGAGACTTTGAGATTCAGCTCCATTGCGGCATCTCCCTCAGAGGATAGGATATGGCAGTTAAAGGACATCCTGTCCGCGCTGCAGCAGCCATGGCCTTCCCTAGAAAACAATTTTCTCTACGCCGATCCGACAGGCTTGGATATGCTTTTGGACGGTGGACTAGGGAACGACTACCTCCACAGCTATTTCGCCAATGACACCCTCTTGGGCGGCTCCGGCAATGACACACTCGTGGGAGGTCGCGGCAACAATGTTTTCCAGGGCGACACGGGGGACGATCTATACAAGATGCAGGAAGTCGGCGGGACCGACATCCTCTTTGACGAAGCCGGCGAGGATACCGCCTTGGTGTCCTATGTCGTATCGCGGTTCGAGCGCACCGGCCATGATCTCATCATCACCTCTACCCACGACAGCCGGTTGAAGATCAAAGACTACTTCGTGGATGGCCCGAAAGGAGGTTTCATCGAGCATCTCTGGCTCACCGGCTATGCACCGGATTCCTCGATTTCCGGGCGTTACTGGTCCATGGAAGATATTCTGGCGAAGCTCGAAAGTGCTGATACCGTCGGATCGCAGGACGAGCCTGAGATTGCGGGGCCCTGTCCACCGCCGCCTGGGCCGAAGGAGCCTGAATTGGGCGGCCCTTGTCCACCGCCGCCTGGGCCGCAGACGAGTGTGGTCGCCACCGGCAGCACTGGCCAGAATGTCCTTTTGGGAACCACGGGGGGTGACAGCCTCACCGGTAGCGCCGGCAACGATTCTCTTATTGGCGGCGCCGGCAACGATTCCCTCAATGGCGGCGACGGCAACGACCGCATTACCGGAGGCAAAGGGAAAGATCACGTCACCGGCGGAAACGGTGAGGATTCTTTTGTCTTCGCGGAAAAGACGGACCTGGGTCTCGGCAAATTCCGCGATACCGTCGTCGACTTCGCATCCGGCGCTGATGTTATCGATCTCAGCCAGCTCGACGCGGATACGTCGACGCGGAAAAACGACGGCTTCAAAGTCCTTTTGAACAAGGAGGCGGTTTTCAGCAAGGCGGGGCAACTGCGCTATGATACCAAAACCGGTATCCTTTCCGGCAACACCGACAAGGACGCTGAAGCCGAGTTCCAGATCTTGATCAAGAACAAGCCCAAGGCACTTCATTTGAGCGACTTCGATCTCTGACGACCTCGTCAGCGCCTGAAATGACCCTTCTMCCGAGTGCGGGAGAAGGGTTTTTCTATTTCGGGCCTCAGGTGACGTTGCCCAAAAGGTTGCTATAACGCTTTAAAGCAACCTGCTGTCATCCCCGGCGGAGCATCTCAAGCGGGAAGGCTATCCGTCTTGCCCGCGCCCGGATCGCCCTCTCTACTTGCACGCTGCGGATGACATGAAAGTTTCGAGGAACGCCCATGATCTCGAACGTCGCCAGACAGCTCAATTTCGACCTCGGAGAGACCGCGGACGCGATCCGCGAAGTGGTTGCCGACTTTGCCCGTGAAAAGATCGCCCCGCGTGCCGAGGAGATCGACCGGACCAACC